>CAJUQU010000079.1:0-5377 GCA_910588595.1 uncultured Lachnospiraceae bacterium
GCGACCACCGAGATCTACACTCTTTCCCTACACGACGCTCTTCCGATCTTCGTGACATAGCAAAACAACTGATTGCCAAGCCCCTGTCCTTTTAAGAGCTCTGTCGCGATAATCGCCTTCTTTTCCATTTCCTTCTCCTGTCCGCTTATCTGCACCGGGGCGGCTCTCCCTGACGCTGCCCTACAGCGTCGTCCTTGTGATCTTCCCCTCATCGACCTTGTATATGATATCACACTTCTCGATCGTATTCAGGCGGTGCGCGATGATGATCATGGTCTTTCTGCCATGGAAGCTGTTGATCGCCTCCATGACTGCCGCCTCCGTCTCATTGTCCAGCGCCGAGGTCGCCTCGTCAAACACAAGGATCTCAGGATTGTGGTACAGTGCCCTCGCGATGCCGAGCCGCTGTCTCTGCCCGCCGGAAATGCGGACCCCCCTGTCACCGATCGCTGTGTCGAGTCCTTCGGGTAGACCCCTGATAAATTCCGCAAGCTGCGCCTCCTCGAGAGCCTCCCAGATCCGGGTGTCATCGATCTGGTCATCTGCGATACCGAACGCAATATTGTTTCTGACCGGTTCATCGACCAGATAGATGGACTGCGGGATATAACCGATCTGGGAAAGCCATGCCGGATAATTGTCAAAAACATCTACGCCGTCACACAGGATACTCCCCTGATGAATCTTCAAAAGTCCCAGCAAAATATCCACGATCGTTGACTTGCCCGCGCCCGACGGTCCCATGATACCGATCGATCTGCCGTATGGCACCACCATATTTGCCCTGTCAAATATCAGCTTATCCGTATTGGGGTAGGCATACACGATGTCCCTCAGTTCGATCTTATCCTGGAGCCGCATCGTCTTGGCTGGATCGACCGGTTTCAGCGTCTGGTTATTTCTCCTGCTGATCTCATTGATATTCATGTTCTCATACACATAGTCGAGACAGGGCTTATAATATGAAATATCTGCCAGATACGTGTTGATCCTGTTCACACTCGGCATCATGCGGATCGCCGCCAGTCCAAATGCACTGAGCATCGGAATGATCGTGGAGACATCATTCCCAGTCAGGATATAGACGATGATATAACCCAGAATGCTCGCGATAAAGATGGTCTCGATCAGAAGTCTCGGCAGGTTGTTCATCACGGAATAACGCTTGCTGTAGACTGCACCGATCTTTCCGCTGCTCTCATAATTGTCCGCAAAAAATGCCTCCCGGTGAAGCACTTTGACATCTTTTATTCCATAGATCGCCTGAATCCTCCACTTGGCTATCCTCGACTGCAGCGACTGGTTCTTTGTTCCCATCTCCGTAAGGCGTGGTCTTAATACCTTTAGAATCACGACAGAGAGCATACCAAACACCACGATCATCAGAAGAAGCAGCTTCCAGTCCGTCAGGATCATCACGACACACAGCAGCGCAAACACGATCACTTCCGAGACAAGCGAGATCATTGACATCAGAATGTGGAACACATTTGGGATATCACTGTCTGTCAGGCGGAACACTGTCGGGATATCCGCGTCCAGATAGAACTCGTAGGGTCTGTTGAGAAATTCCCGCAGTACCTGGCTGATCAGTTTATTTCTGTTGAATGCGATAAATTTGTTCTGCACATTGACCATAAAGAGCAGAAATGCATTTTTCACCGCATACAGCACGATCATGGCAGTCAAAAGCGGCACGATAAACCGCTCTATGCTGTCAACCCCCAGGGTGTCCATTGCAAGCCGGATCCATCTGTTTTCCTGCGACTTGACCGGATCCATGATCACCCACACGATCGGAAGCACGCCGGACACACTCACGGTCTCCAATAAACCGCTGACAAGGATCAGTATTCCCAGCAGACAGATCTGCATCTTCTGCCTCCTGTCTAGAATATATCGCATCTTCTTTATCATATCCATCTTATTCCTCCATAATACCGATCACTATTCCCGAAAGATCCCCTCGTAATCATAATCCAGATAATAGCGCTTCTCCTGTTCGTGACGCTCCATGTAGTTCTCCTCTGTCACCAGCCCCTCGCCCGCTGCCATCCACTCCAGTATCATAGAGTTGACATGGGCTGCATAATGTTCTTTGTCCCTGTAGTTGTCCAGATCTGTTATTATATCATATTTGTCATGAAAATTGTACAATTTCACATTTGGACATGCCAGCAGCATCTTCGTCGTTATGAGTTCCGCGTCCAGATACCAGTTGATCATGCCCTCCTGGTTCATGAAATCCCACCAGCAGATGCTGTATGGCGTATAGAAAATGTAAAATGTCGTGTCGGGGTATCTGTTGACGAGATCGACAAAATTCTGCTGTATATTCCCGATGACCATCTCTGTGTCCTTTGCAGAGAGCGGCGGCGCATCCGGCGCCTTCTCCTCCCATCGGTCATAACCTGCCATCACATACTCATAGCCCGTCTCCTTTTCCCACGATGAGTAATCATCAAATGTAGTGCTTGGCTGTCCGGTAATTGTCATCAGCAGATTGTTGAGAACGCCGTGATACCATACATTCTTGTTGAACACATAGCTGACATCATTCCATGGGTTGTCATCATAGAGATACGTCGGATATCCGTCATACTCTGTATAGTCCTTATCCCGCAGGATCGAATTGGCATCCATCGTCCAGATAACCGTCTTTAAATCCTTATTTCGCCGCAGGGCACGATCAAGATTCTCTGAGAGCTCCCTGTAGCCTGCGCCGGAAAACGTCTCCTTTACTGACTTTACTCCAAACAGTACATCCGCCTCGCTTGTCTTGAAATTCTGCGCCATCGAAGTCCCTGTGATAATGGTATCATAGTCAAAATGCCTTGAGATCCCGTCATTTATGTACCGTTCATCGTACAACCGGTAAGAGACGAAGGAAAAAGGCTTATGAAAATGAAAATACGGATCGAATATCCAGAATACAAACACCATCAGCACGATGGCTCCAGCCAGCGCAGCCATACATGTGATAAACCATTTTTTCGCATTTGGCACCATATAGAAATCCCTTCCTGTCAGCGTCAGAAATTGAAGTACAAAAATTCACTCACCTCGGAAAGTGACAGTATGCTCCAGAGCAAAAGCACCACGATGACGGCGATACGCCTGACGCCATACCTGCCATCATGCACTTTCTCCTGTGTATTGCGCAGCCCCAGACAAGCCAGTATCAGCAGAAACACAAACACCGCCAGCATGAACCATGGGCACGCCTGTATCAGAGGCTGCAGCCCCATCCGTCCGAGCAGCCGCACTTCAATGATCTGGTTAAAATTTTCTGCGATCTCCGCATAAAGCTTCCCGTCACCGCAGTCGATGAGATTCCCGATCATCTGCAGTCCCTGCCCCACAGATTCCGCCCGAAACATGCTCCACGCGACCGTACAGAAAGCAAAAGTGACAGCTGCCCGCAGTACGCGCGAGATTTTCTGCAGCGTGCGGTCGAACAGCCGGTCATATAAGTTGCCCAGTCCGTTGACGACACCCCACAGGATAAATGTCCAGTTCGCCCCATGCCAGATCCCGCTCACAAGGAACACGATCATGACATTGACATACGTCCGCACTGTTCCTTTTCTGCTGCCGCCAAGAGGAATATAGACATATTTTGTAAAAAACCTTGTCAGTGTCATATGCCATCTGTCCCAGAATTCCCTGACAGACGCCGCCTTATAGGGTGAATTGAAATTGACCGGAAGCTCCACATTGAACATGTAGCCGATGCCGTATGCCATATCACAGTATCCGCTGAAATCAAAATAGATCTGCAGAGAATAACAGAGCATCACCAATATCGTGCTGATGCTATTGAGCTCATCCACATTCGCGTACCCCGATGTTACCACTTTCGACAGGGTGTCCGCCACCAGCACCTTCTTTGCCATACCAAGCGCAAATGCATATATCCCTTTGCACAGGTTCTCATACCGGATGCAATGATTCTCCCGCGCGCGAAACTGCGGGATCAGCTCGTCATGATACACGATCGGTCCCGCGATCAGCTGCGGAAAAAAGGAGACGTACGCCGCATACTCCAGCAGGCTGTACCGCTCACAATCCCCCCTGTAGGAATCGATCACATACGATAACTGCTGAAATGTGTAAAAACTGATCCCCAGCGGAAGCGCCAGTCTCAAAAACGGATAGTCAGTCCGCAGCGCCGCATTGACATTTTCAATGAAAAAATCAAAGTATTTAAAGTAGAACAAAATCCCGATATTGTATGCTATGCCCGCTGTCAGGCACAGCTTTTTCCTTGTTTTGCTTTCCGCTTTGTCCATCATCCTGACAAGCAGATAATTGACCATGATACTTATGACCAGCATCATAAGATAACGTATACTATTGTATCCATAGAACACCATGGACATCGCAACCAGATACCCCAGTGCCGCCTTTTGCAAGCGCAGATGGTGCAGCCAGTAATAACCAGCCACAACGAGTGGAAAGAACAAAAAAACAAATATATATGAATTAAACAGCATACCTGCTCCCTATAACTATCTCAGTGTCTCAACGGAATCACGATCCTGTCATACAGCCATACAACAATTGCGTACGCTGACGGTGAGAGAAAAAAAAGTTTCCTGCGCATCCTGTCTCCCCTCGAGACGATCCCACTGTCATAGATCCTGTCCATCTCTGCTTTATCCGCTTTCATCTCCGCGGCAAGTCTTGACACCGCCTCTTTATTTTTGGCATTTCTGGCATCGATATAATAAAATAACAGTCGCCTCTGAAAGTGATATCCTGCCAGATCAGCCATCTGTGGCGAAACCATCTGCCTGATACAGGCGATATGTTCGCGCCAGAAGGGGATCTCGTCATCAAACATACGTTTGTTATCTGCCTCGTTCATGATGCTCCCCTCCCGGTCCAGCACATAGTGATAAAAGCACTGGTCCAGATAGACCGCCCTTTCAACTTTGCAGAAAGCACGTGTCGTATACATGATATCCTCCGAGTTTCTCCCTTTGGGAAACAGTGCTCCACTGACTAAATCCCTGTGAAACAGCTTGCTCCAGACGGAATTGTAGATGACATACTCCTCATGCCCGCTGATGTAGATCTCCAGGAGCGCTTCCCTAGAAAGCGGCACAACGCTGCCGCCCCCGCCTGCCACTGTGTGATCCTTATATTCACAGAAATACCGGCACACTGCCAGCTGTGCACCATGTGCAGCGCACGCCTGATGCATCCGCTCGTACATATCCGGCTCGATCCAGTCGTCACTGTCCACATAACCGATATAGTCGCCCGACGCGACCGCCAGCCCTGCATTTCTCGCATCCGATAGCCCGCCGTTTGGCTTGTGTATGACACTGACGCGACTGTCCTTTCGGGCATATGCGTCGCACTTTGCAGG
>CAJUQU010000079.1:5387-11793 GCA_910588595.1 uncultured Lachnospiraceae bacterium
AGCCATCATCCACAAGTATGATCTCGAGTCTGCGATAGGTCTGCTGCAGGATCGATGTCATACACCGGTCAAGATACTGCCCGACATTATACACAGGCACTATGATCGAGATCAGATCCTTTTCATCTTTGTTCTGCATTGTCATATCCCGCCTCAGTCTCCTTAAAATATCTTTCCCTCAGCATCGATCAGAATCCACCCCTGCCAGTTTTCACGCACTGTCCCTGCATCGGAGACTTCATAATTGTCGTGGCGGAGCGGGCGGATCATCAACTTGTCAGGATTCCTGTTCAGCCTCGCGCCCCATATACTAAAAGTGCTGTTTGCACAAATATTATGTCTGCAATGACTCATCAGCTCCATGTCATGCAGGCTCTCCCTGTCGCTGTTCCAGTCCACTATGCGCATGTTGTCTTGTACATAATGTGCCCTCACATACGCCGGATCATCTGAAAAAATATAGAATACCGGATTGTCCACACGCTCTGAAACATATTTTATGGCACTGTCATAGTACTGTTCCGTACAGATCCCCATATACCGCCTGCCATCCGCCACTGTGAGGTAATCCTTGCGCCGGATATGGATACTCACCGCATTCTCCCGCGCCATCGCTTCCATCGCCTGCCTGTTGCGCGGGTCAGTACTTCCAGGAAACCTTATCTTCTCCTGCAGCAGCGAAGTGATGTCTGTATAATACCGCTCGCACCCCCAGAAACCGTAGAGATACACATCGTCCATCGAAAAGATTTCCGGCATATAGTCCGCCCGCTCCCTGACCGTCCTGTCCCGCCTGCCTGTGAGTTTTCGCCGCACCCTGTCTGTCAGTTTCATACTGTTATCCAGAAAAAGTCTCCGCTCCTGTGCTGTGCATACTTCATACTGCAGTGCGTCGAGCCACTCGAGCTCCAGCGCACGCCATTCCCTGTCCCCGCCTGCCTCTTTGCTGTAGGCGTACAGGTCAAGCTTCGCTTCCTTGCCAAGCGTCCTGAATTTTTCATATAATGCATACTGGTAGAGCTGGTTTCCCAACCCTCCCATGACATGTATGATGATCATGCGGTCCCTCCGTTTTCCTTGCCGCGTATATCCCTGCGCCAGCTAATCCGCCTTTTTCATATAGTAGAGCTTCGCCGTCGTATCCACGACCGGTTCCACATTATAGCCCAGCTCCGCAAAGGTGTCCACAAACGCATTCCACTGCCCTGTCACCAGATACAGCTCGTCCGGGAGCGCGCCGCTGTACACCCTGTTGAGGTAATCTGTCCACCCCTCTGTATCGTCCCTGGCGATCGTCTCCGGGTCATCGTTGTAGATAATATTTTCCCACTGTGACTCATCGTACTTTTCATTATGGGTAAAGTAGTACGTGAATCCATACCGCTGGTGAAAGTCAAGCAGCGTCGGCGTCTCATATCCGCCGCGCGCATACCAATCGGCAACCACTGTGCGCAGATCCATCTTCGCCCAGTGGTTACTGATTCGATAATCCCCGTAGACGCAGTACAGGATCCCGGCAGCCACCAGACCGATCTGTACGGCTCTCGCCCCTTTTTTGGCAATAAACTCAGCGCTGCTGCACCGCAGGATCCTCACAAACTCATACAGAGATACCGCGATCAAAACAAACCACAGCGGAAACAGGAAGAAGCTATAGCGGTTCCCATACCATCCATAGGCATATAGGTTGAGCTTCGTAACGATATAATAGATCAGATATACCGCGATATTGCAGTACAGAAATTTTCTGAATACATCCAGCTTAGTCTTTACTGCCACGTATATAATGATCAGCCCGATCACGACCATCGCTGCGATGATAAGCCACCAGAGCTTCTCCCAGTCCCTGTCGATGTCGATCGTGCTCCACTTGAACACCCACATCATACTGTAGAAGAAATCATAGATGATATTTCCCTTCTCTATGATGATGTCCTTATTGGCATTGAAAGTGGACACCTGGTTGGCAGACTGCGGGATCAGATAGTAATATACCAGGATAAAGCCGCCAGCCGCACCGCTGACAAGATCCAGTACCAGACTCAGTTTCAAGCTCTTCCAGTCCTTTCTGCGCGCAGCCATCACCAGAACACTGATCCCAAAGGGCACAACGACGAACACAGAACCATAATGTGTAAAGACTGACAGGACACACAGCAGCGTGAACGCGAGAATCCGCCTGGTGTTTATCTGCTCACAGACAAAAAGCCATACATAGATGAGCCAGAACAGAAATGCCAGAAGAAGCGAGTACTCAGATGCTTCCTTTATATAATACATCAGTATATAAATACTAGAACAGATCACAACACAAAAAGCCGCCATATAGCGGTCACAAATCTTTCTGATGATCATGTATAGTCCGATTGCCGCAATAAACCCGAAAATGACGCTCGAGAAACGATACCACCACTCATCCTCGCTGACCTGAAGCCACACACACATCAGCCAGTTATACAGCGGAGGCTGCTGCTGGATATTCGCTATCCGCTCATACATGGTAGTATATTTCGTCACTCCCCTGATCACGCCTCTTACCGGTATGGAACAGTAAAACTCCATCGCCTCATCCTGCCAGATCGGTGCCTCTGTCAGCTTGTACAATGCCATGATCCAATAATATATGAAGGCAATGCCAGCCGTTATCCATTCCGGCAGACGCCCCCGCCGAAGCGGCTTCATATCAAAATACTCCTCATTCTTTACCGTTCCTCCTTATATCAATAGTATTGATTGCTTCAGGGCTTCCTATTCTCCTCTGATGCACAAAAACCTTCCTCCATCGATCCTCCCCTTAATCGGATGTGTTCCTGGCTGGGAACCGATGGAAAAGGATCGTACCCGATCCTGTCCCCACTGACCGGACAATAGAATGTAATGCCATCCACCACAAAGCTTTCCAGCGCATAGTGACCATAATCCTGCTGCCATACGTACGCCTGTTTTCCCGCCTCACCGCGGCAGTACCGCACGAGCGAAACCAGCTTGACAGCCGAAAAAGCCCAGAGGACTGCCATTCCCAACACAGCTATCCTTCTTATCATATCCTTTTTTTGGCAATTGTCAAAGTATTTTATCACAATATCACATAAAATACCTGCTGTTATCATCACCAAAAGCAGTACATATGCATATCCATAGCGCAGCAGGGGCGCCGAAAACTGCCAGAATCCATACGACGCCAACACCGTCACAAGCACCAGGATCTGTTCTCTGAGCATTTTACCCGCGCCCTGTTTGACGCAAAACAATCTTACCATCAGCACCGCAAATATCAGCAGGCACACAAGATCTGCGAGGATCAGTATTTTTCCGATCACGGGCAGCGAACTCTCAAACCATCCTGAAAACCACTGGGTGATCGGAAGATCGACGAGTGCCGCATTGTTGAGGCCCCTGCCCCACGTCCTGATCTCCGCCGCATCAAGTGCAGCCACAGCCGCATTTATTTTCCAGTCCACATCAAAAAGATCGAGCGCCGGAAGCGGATATAACAGATAGCCCGACAGGAGCACTGTCCTTGCAAGCCACGGCGCGATAGTGATGATCCCCATCATCAGATAAATGCCTATATCGCGCCATCTTTTCTGTGTGATAAGCATGGACGCCGGCTTTGCGAGCAGGATCAGTATCAGCCCCGCTGTCAGCTTGAGTGTCACCGCATACACGCCAGCCACGCACAGGAGCGCGTACGGCACAGTGCTTTCCTCCCCGCGCTCCACCAGATCCAGCCATCTTATGATCACAAAAAATACCACGCACATTATGGCATAATCCGACGCAGGCGCCACAACGTCACTGTAGATGACCGTGAGATAATAAAACGCGCCGAGACGCGCAAAGTCTGTCACCAGTGTCCTGTTCTGTCTCGTTCTGTCTCTCTCGAACAGCGGAAAGACCTGTATCCAGAGCAGGAGCGCCATCAGACCATTGACTGTGTGAAGCGAGTGTCCTGTCAGGAACTTCATGCTGTACAGCGCTGACAATGCAAAGAAAGAACTGTTGTACGCAAACCGCACATGGATATTTCCAAGTCCTCTGACAATACCATACTCTTCGATCCAGCGGATACTCTGGGCATGGTAAAGGTCCGAATCATAGTGCATGTATCCTCTCGATGTACAAAAGCACCAGACCGCGATACTCAGCAGTATTGCAAGTTTCCACGTGATGCTTCTGCCGTGCCATGCCTCCGACAGCAGACGAACGATCTGATGTCTGTAAACCACTGCCGCCGCAAGACATACCACGACAAGAAGAGCGTTTGCCGCAGCGCCCACTTTATAGAACAGGCTGAATATCTGCGCGTATACCGTCACGGTCAAAAGACCCAGCGCCGCAATACAGGCTATGTCTTTAATATAATAGTGAAACATTCTGCGGACAAACGCAGCCAGCCCAAAACCGATCAGAAATGAGGTGGCTGCGATATAGAACCAATTGAACAGTACAGAAATCATTTGTTTCTCCTCAGCCCCTTACTGCCTCATTCTCCAGCCACGACTGGAACATCAGGATATACCATATCTGGATCCGCCATCTGCCATTCTCGATAAAATCCTTCCAGAGGCGCTGCACTTCATCTGCATCCAATATCCCCTGACGCCTGATCAGGCTGCTGTCGAGCAGCGATTCCGCCCACTCCCGAAGCCCGGGTTCCCGAAGCCACTGCGTGATCGGGATCGAAAAGCCTTTCTTGGGTCTGTCCATCATCGCTTTTGGAACATATTTGTATAGTACATCTTTGAGTACAAGCTTTCCCTCATTTTCCTGTTTTTTGTACTCCATAGGTATCGTCCAGGCAAACTCAACAACATCCTTGTCCAGCATCGGCACCCGCGTCTCCAGGGAAACCGCCATGGCGGTGCGGTCGACCTTGACAAGAATGTCATCCGGGTGATATACCTCCATATCCATCAGCATGATGCTGCCCTGTGTATCTCTCAGCGCCCCATAGGGATAACTGTTGTGCTTGTAGGGATACGTTTCTCTCTCCAGGGCGATCTGCAGGTTCGATGCCTCCTGCGCATTGGACAGTTCATACAGATGTTCCGGGCTCTTCGCTCCCAGAAGATACGCTTTGGTCTGCAGCATCTGGTTCTTTTTGATCAGCGGATTGCCTGTCAGAAGGCTGCTGGCAAGTTTGCGTATGCCATAAGGGCAGCTTCTCATCTTTCCCCAGATCCGGTTGATCGAGGAGTAGGACGTGTATCCGCAGAACAGTTCGTCCCCTGCATCGCCGCTCAAGGACACTGTCACATGTTCGCGTGTCATCCGGCTCACAAGATATGTTGGGATCTGCGATGAATCAGCAAACGGCTCACCGAAGATCCATGAAAGCCTGGGGATCACCGCTTTGGCATCCTCCGCTGTTATATAGAGTTCCGTGTGCTCTGTGCCGAGGTGCTGTGCGATCTCCTTCGCGTACACTGCCTCGTTGTACTCTGGATCATCCATGCCGATCGTAAAGCTTTTGACTTTCCGATCCGACTGTGCCTGCATCAGCGCCACGACCGTACTGCTGTCGATCCCTGCCGACAGAAACGCCCCGACCGGAACATCTGCCACCATCTGCTCTCTGATCGATGCCTTCAGCAGCCGTTCGAGCTCATCTGCCGCCTCCTGCCTGCTTCCCTGAAACGGATGCGCCTGACCGTATTTCGCCGCGTCGCGCACAGACCAGTAAGCGCTGATCCTGGGCTCCTGATAGGGCGCTTCCAGCTCAAGCATACAGCCTGCATCCAGCTTGTAGATGTTCTGGTATATGGAATATGGCGCCGGAATATATCCGTGTATGAAGTACAGCTGCAGCACCTTTGTGTCGATCGGATTGTCAAAACCATCCAGCACACTAAAGCAGCCAATATCCGAAGCAAACACAAAATGTCCGTTTACAAAACCATAATACAAAGGTTTCTCCCCGACCCTGTCCCGTATGAGTGTCAGTTTACGTGTCTGTTTGTCAAAGAGCGCGATCGCAAACATTCCCTTACAGTGTCTGATCGTCTCCTCCACACCGTATGCCTCGACTGCCGCAAGCAGCACTTCCGTGTCGGAAGTCCCCCGAAACGCTGTCACTTTCTGTTCTTTCAACAGCTTGTCCCGCAGTCTGCGGTAATTGTAGATCTCCCCGTTGAACACACACACATATCTGCCGGACGCCGAGTGCATCGGCTGTGCACCGTTTTCTGACAGATCTATGATCGAGAGTCTGCGGTGCCCCAGAACCACGTCTGCGCCTTCGCTCGCCCATACGCCTCCGGCGTCTGGTCCTCTGTGGTACATCCGTTTGTTCATTTTTTCGATATGATCCCTCCAATTGGAAGGACTGCCGCAAAACCCCGCTATTCCACACATAATCCGAACTCCATTCCCTGTACGATCTCTATCTGTTTTCTATGCCTGT
>CAJUQU010000079.1:11803-14611 GCA_910588595.1 uncultured Lachnospiraceae bacterium
TACCACAATTTATTGCCAATTCCTAGAGTGTATTTGAAAAATGCTCCCTCTCCTCGAACAAGGTGTTACTGTTCACGCTCCAACTAATTCTGACACAATTTTATGTAATGAAGGCGCAAACAGCAACCCATTTGCACACAAAATGCTAAAGTACAAGCATTTTGGCGCACGTTTTTCACTACTTTTATAGACGTGTGAACAGTAACGACAAGGTCAACAGCGCGATTCGATCCTGTCCGCATCAGCACTAAAGAACTACAGTTCCTTAGTATATGCAGAAAAGAACAGCGTATTCTACATTTCCACATGAACTCCCGTTATCCTGACCGGCGTGGACCCTGACCAGGAAGGTAAAATCTGCGATTTTGCACTATGCCAATGTACAAAAATCAGTAAAACATTGACATTAATTTTTTTGATTGTTAAAATATATTTAGAAATAACGGAACTTGAACACACGAAATCAAGATTACCGAATCCAGGGAGGATTTCATATGTATCACTGTCATATAAACTTCTTTTTTCTGGGTGGGCAGCGCAGGCTGTTTCAATTGCTTGAAGAAATGCCGCCGCTTGAACACTTCACACATGATTATTTCGAGAGCAGGATGCCTTATGAAACAATGATCTCAAAAGCAGATGTCATCATAGCAGACCTGAATGACATGGATGCCGCTGCGACAGTAAAGACACTGCTCTCAAGCAAGCGGCACGATGCAGAACTGATCGTGCTCGCAGACAAGGAGCAGTTTTCTATCCTGAACGACCTGCCGGACTGCCTGCCCGAGATCTATGACATCTGGACATTTCCGATATCCGACGCGGAACTCAGCTTTCGCTTTACAAGATGGCAGCAGCATTACAAGATGCGCAAAGACTTCTGGCAGACAAACCAGTATCTTGAAGCTACCATCAACAGTGTGCCCAACCTGATCTGGTACAAGACCAAGGACGGCATCCACGAGAAAGTCAACGACAGCTTCTGTATCACTGTCAACAAGACCAAAGCCCAGGTAGAAGGGCGCGGACACGCCTACATCTGGGACGTGGAGCACGACGATCCCGCCTGCATCGAGTCCGAGCGCGAAGTCATGGAGCAGCGAAAAACCTGTATCTCCGAGGAGACCGTCCAGACCAAAGACGGCACAAAACTGCTCACCACATACAAGTCCCCGCTGTACGACCTGGACGGAAGCGTCATGGGAACAGTGGGCGTCGGCATCGACATCACATTGGAAAACGAATACAAACAGCAGCTCATCTCCAAGACAAAAACACTTGAGACACTGTTCACCACGATGGATTGCGGAGTCCTGTGCCACTCTGTCGACGGATCCAAGATCATCAGCATCAACAGCGCTGCGCTCAAGATCCTCGGCTACGAATCCCAGCAGGAGCTTTTGGACGATGGCTTTAACCTGATCGCGCCGTCCGTCGTGGAGGAGGACTGCGCCGACCTGCGCAGGAGCATACTGTCCCTGCAGAACGAGGGGGACAGCGTCAATGTCGCATACCGCGTGCGGCGCGACAACGGCGAACTGCTGCACATCATGGGAAATATTAAGTTAATACAGGAAAACGGGGAATTGTTCTATCAGCGCTTCCTTCTGGACTGCACTACACAGAGACTTCACGAAAAAGCCGAGCGCCAGGAGAGCGAAAAGCGCCAGCTGGAGTTAGTCCATGCGCTGAGTATCGACTATAATCTCGTATGTTTCTTTGACCTGGATACCGGAAAGGGAAATGCCCTGCGGATAAGCGAGTGCAAATATCAGATCCTCGACAAACTTTTTGCCGGCGAACTGACCATGGAAAACAACCTCGAAAACTACATAGACAAATGTGTCTACGAGGAGGACAAGGAGATGATGCGGCAGGCGCTCTCCCGTGAAAACCTGATGCAAAAACTTGCCGAAAAGAAGATTTATTACGTCAATTACCGCACGAACTGTCACAATGAACTGCGCTATTTCCAGATGAAAGCAGTCTGTGCCGGAGACTGGAGCCACTACTGCGGGATCGTCCTCGGTTTCCACAGTATCGACGAGGAGATCCGCAGCGAGATGGAGAAGAACACGATCCTGGAGGACGCTCTGATCCAGGCAAACCGTGCCAACAAGGCCAAAAGCGTGTTTCTCTCAAATATGTCGCACGATATCCGCACACCGATGAACGCGATCATAGGTTTTACAACACTGGCGCTCAGCCGCCTGGAACACTCCGATCAGGTGGAGGGATACCTCAAAAAGATCATGACTTCCGGAAACCATCTGCTGAACCTGATCAACAATGTCCTTGACATGAGCCACATTGAGAGCGGCAAAATGCAGCTGTCAGAACAGCTCTGCAGCCTTCCTGAAATCCTGCACGGACTGCGCAATATCATACAGGCTGACATCCACTCCAAACAGCTTGAGCTGTACATGGATGCCATCGATGTGCAGAACGAAAACATCTACTGCGACAGGCTGCGTCTGAACCAGGTACTGTTAAACTTACTGAACAATGCGATCAAGTACACGACTGCCGGCGGTATCGTGAGCATCAAGGTGACGGAGAAAGCCGTGGCGCAGGAAGGGTACGCAACATATATATTTCAGGTCAAAGATACCGGGATCGGCATGAGCGAGGAATTTGTCTCCCACATTTTTGAGCCGTTTGAACGCGAACGCAACTCCACTATCAGCGGCATACAGGGAACCGGTCTTGGCATGGCGATCACAAAGAATATCGTGACGATGATGAATGGCACCATCAGCGTGACCAGCAAACAGGAAGTCGGTTCAGAGTTTACCGTCTCCTTCACAT
>CAJUQU010000080.1 GCA_910588595.1 uncultured Lachnospiraceae bacterium
TGAGAAATCAGGGGTATGATGTAGGAGGTCTCAGCAATGCACAGCCGGGAGATATCGTATGCTATTCCGGTCATGTGGGTCTTTATGTTGGCAATGGACAGATCGTACATGCCAGCACATCGAAGACTGGCATCATCGTTTCCAGCGCATCATATCGAAACGTATTATCAGTTAGAAGGATTTTTTAAAGAATTTGATCCGGATATTATTGGGTGGGTAACAGTGTTTATCCACCTTTTTTTGTGCGCAGACCCGTGCATAGAAAGTAATCCACCCGGCGGCGCACGTCAAATGGGAAAAATGCACAAAAAATCAGGGGAATTTTTTTGTGACACAACCGTCATTCTTTTATACGTTCACAACTTATCCACACTGATAAAAGGAAAAAAAGACGTCAAATGAACTTATACACCGAGTTGTCCACAATATCCACAACCGGGAACGGGTTTTCTTGTGGAAAACACTGGTATCAAAAACGAAATGATGTTTTGTGAAAATATCCGAAAATACACAACTGCATTGACAAGATACAAATTTTGAGAATGCTCAAAAATGTCTAAAAAAACTATGGAAATATCAAAAATTTTTATAATATATCACAAAAGATATTGGAAAAAAAATAGGGATATGGTATAATCAAAATACAATTAAGAAAATATACTTGATTGCGAAATTAATTGCGAAGGGATGTGGACAGAATGAAATTCATTATCAGTGGAAAGAACATCGATGTAACACCTGGGTTAAGGGCAGCGGTTGAGGACAAGATCGGCAAGTTGGAGAAGTATTTTACGCCAGAAACGGAGGTACACGCGACATTAAGCGTAGAGAAAGAGCGCCAGAAGATTGAAGTTACCATTCCCGTCAAAGGAAACATCATTCGTTCCGAGCAGGTGAGCAATGACATGTATGTGTCGGTGGATCTTGCAGCGGAAGTGATCGAACGGCAGTTGAAAAAATATAAAAACAAATTTAGGGCGGATCAGCAGGCAGGGGCGGCGAGCCTCAGGACCGACTTTATAGAGAACAGTTATGATGAGGACGATGAGGAAGTGCGGATCGTCCGCACCAAGAAGTTCGATATCAAGCCGATGTATGCGGAGGATGCATGCGTGCAGATGGAGCTTCTGGGACATGATTTCTTTGTGTTCTGCAATGCGGAGACAGACGAAGTGAATGTGGTTTATAAGCGCAAAGGGAACACGTACGGTCTGATCGAGCCGGAAAACTAAGGAACTGTGCCGGATCTTTTGCAGCAGATCCGAAATAACGATATGCGGACAGGCACTCTCGGGTGCCTGTTTTCTTCTGCACAAATATGAAGCCAAGCGATCGGAAAAAGGAAAATTACGATGTGAAACTTTAAAAGATCGTATGGTCAGCCATATGCATATCACCGTTTTGCAGTACATATAATGAACAGATAATGTATCGGAAATATGGTGGTCATGTGAGAAATAAGGGGCTGATAGGTTTGGTGGTGTTCGCGCTGGTGCTGGCGACGGGGATTTTCTGGTATGAAAATAATACACAGGAGGTAAGCCAGACAAGCGGCAATTTCATCAAGTGGGTGGATTTCAACGCATCGAAGGAGGCAATGAAAAAGGCCTGTCTCATGGATATAGAATCGTATGGGTCGGAGCGGCATCTTGACTGGATCGCACTGCTCGCCTATGCCGCAGTGCGTGGGGGAGGAGAGTTCGGGAGCAGATCGACAGAGTATATAGACGAGATCGCGTCAAAGATCACAAACGGGGAGATCACGGAGGAGAGACTTCGGGAGAAGTATCAGTATTTTTCATATTATTATGAAGCGTACTCCGCAGTGCTTGGCGGTATGCTTGGGGAGTATGAGATAGAGGATGAGAACGGTATATATCAGAAAAAGTATGGATTGAAAGCTTACTCGCCGATAGCGTCAGGGTTCGCCTATCAGGACTATGATGATTTTGGGGTCGGCAGGGATTTCGGCTACAAGAGGCAGCATCTCGGGCACGACATGATGGGGCTGGTCGGCACGCCGATCATCGCAGTCGAATCAGGCTATGTTGAGGCACTCGGCTGGAACCGTTACGGCGGCTGGCGCATCGGCATCCGCAGTTTTGACCAAAAGCGGTATTATTACTATGCCCATCTGCGGCAGAACAGACCTTATGCGGAGGGACTCAAGGAAGGGGACTACGTCACTGCGGGGGATGTGATCGGCTATATGGGGCATACGGGTTACAGTGACAAAGAAAATGTGAATAATATCAAGACGGTACATCTCCACGTGGGGATGCAGCTCATTTTTGATGAGTCACAAAAAGACGGAAATAATGAGATCTGGATTGACTTTTATCAGCTGGCAGGATTTCTGAGCGGTCACAGGTGTGAGGTGGAGCGCGATGATTTCACGAAGGAGTGGGATCGGAAATATGATATGAAAGATCCGGTAGTGCCAGAAGGTGCAGAATCAACAAAAGAATAGTATGTGTATGAAAAATGCACAATGAGCGGCGCAGGGATCACTCCTGCAAGGCATTGTACTTTATAAATATGGATAATTTTGACAGGAAAAATTCGTCAACATTGCAATAAATATCAAAAGACAAATAGATTGCTTTTTTTTTAACAATGTGATAAAATAAGCACAATGGTTGTGATCAATATAAAAATAGGGAAAATCCTGAATACTGCACAAAAGATCCGCAGAGCAAAAGGCTGCATTGAGGGAATCTGCAAAAAAAGTTTGTGCATTTTTCGTGATTTCCCGTCTATTGTTATAAAAATCACAGTCACATGGAAACTGATGGGCGGCTGCAGGCCTGCAGAGGTCCATTGTGAGAGTATAATAAGATGGAGGAAAGAATAATGGCAAAGAAAATTGTATTAGCAGGTGCATGTCGTACAGCAATTGGCACTATGGGCGGCTCGCTCAGCACAACTCCGGCTCCGGAGCTTGGGGCAATCGTGATCAAGGAGGCTCTGAACAGGGCGGGCGTTCCGGCTGACAAGGTTGACCATGTATACATGGGCTGCGTTATTCAGGCAGGGCTGGGACAGAACGTGGCTCGTCAGTCTTCGATCAAGGCAGGGCTTCCCATCGAGACACCGGCAGTCACCGTGAATGTCGTATGTGGTTCAGGACTTAACTGTGTGAACATGGCTGCCCAGATGATCCTTGCCGGCGATGCTGATATCGTCGTGGCAGGCGGTATGGAAAATATGTCCATGGCTCCGTTCGCACTTCCTAATGCACGTTTCGGATATAGAATGAACAATGGTGTGCTGGTAGATACCATGATCAAGGATGCGCTGTGGGATGCATTCAATGATTACCATATGATCCAGACAGCGGACAACATCTGCGACGAGTGGGGCATCACCCGCGAGGAGCTTGACGAGTTCGCGTTAAAGAGCCAGCAGAAAGCGGAAGAAGCGCAGAAATCAGGTGCGTTTGACAAGGAGATCGTACCTGTGATGGTCAAGAAGAAAAAAGAGATGGTGGAATTCAAGGTTGACGAGGGACCAAGAGCCGGCTCCACGATCGAAGGGCTTGCAAAGCTCCGCCCGATCAACAAGGATAAGTATGTCACGGCAGGCAACGCGTCCGGGATCAATGACGGCGCGGCAGCCATTGTGGTCATGAGCGAGGAGAAGGCAAAAGAGCTGGGCGTGACACCTATGGCTGAGTGGGTAGCAGGTGCGCTCGCAGGCGTGAGACCGGAGGTTATGGGTATCGGACCTGTCGCATCGACCAGGAAGGTTCTGGCGAAGACCGGCATGAAGATCGAGGATTTTGACATCATCGAGGCAAACGAGGCGTTTGCGGCACAGTCGATCGCGGTGGGCAGAGACTTGGGTATCGATGTGGATAAGCAGCTGAATCCGAACGGCGGAGCGATCGCGTTAGGTCATCCGGTGGGTGCATCCGGATGCCGCATCCTGGTGACACTGCTTCACGAGATGGAGGCAAAGGGCGCAAAGACAGGTCTTGCCACACTGTGCATCGGCGGCGGCATGGGCTGCTCCACAGTAGTTAAAAAATACGAATAACATACATAGAGAATTTCCGGGCTGGTGCGATACCGGCTTGGAAATTCTGAATTCATTTTAAACGGAGGTAAGCATGGAATACATATTATATGAAGTAAACGGCGCAGTCGGAAAGATCACGATCAACCGTGAGAAAGCTCTGAACGCGCTGAATTCGCAGGTCTTGGACGAGCTTGACGCGACGCTTGACGCCGTGGATCTCGATGCGGTGAGATGTCTGATCCTCACGGGCGCAGGCACAAAATCATTTGTTGCCGGTGCGGACATCGGTGAGATGAGCACGCTCACAAAGGCGGAGGGCGAGGCTTTTGGCAAGAAGGGCAACGACGTGTTCAGAAAGCTCGAGACTTTCCCGATCCCTGTGATCGCGGCAGTGAACGGCTTTGCGCTCGGCGGCGGATGTGAGATCTCCATGAGCTGCGACATCAGGATCTGTTCTGAGAATGCCGTGTTCGGACAGCCGGAAGTCGGGCTTGGCATCACACCGGGATTTGGCGGCACACAGAGACTTGCGCGTCTCGTGGGCGCCGGCATGGCAAAGCAGATGATCTACACGGCAAGGAATATCAAGGCTGACGAGGCGCTGCGCATCGGTCTGGTAAACGCGGTCTATCCCGCGGAGGAACTGATGGCACAGGCGGAGAAGATGGCGGCGGGCATCGCAAAGAACGCACCGATCGCGGTCCGCAACTGCAAGAAGGCGATCAACGAGGGTCTTGACGTGGATATGGACAAGGCGATCGTGATCGAGGAGAAGCTGTTCGGCGACTGCTTTGAGACAGAGGATCAGAAGTACGGTATGGCATTCTTCCTTGACAAGAACAAGGAGAAGGTGAAGGAGCCGTTCAAAAACTGCTAGGCTGTCTGAAACTGAGTAAAGGAAAGTCGTAAGAATATGAAAAGAATTGGATTGGTATTCACAGGAATACTCCTGATAGCAGCAGGTTTGATCATTTTCGCAATGGAGAGCTCGGATATTACGATGAAGATAGCCGGCGGCAGTATTGTGGCAGCCGGACTGGCATTTCTTGTGGAGAGCGCAAAGAAAAACAAAAAATAAAGGAGGACTAACAATGAAGGTTGGTATTATCGGTGCCGGAACCATGGGATCCGGCATTGCACAGGCATTTGCAATGACAGATGGTTATGAGGTATGCTTATGTGATATTAAGCAGGAGTTTGCAGACGGCGGAAAGGCTAAGATCTTAAAGAATCTGAACTTCCTCGTGAGCAAGGAGAAGATCACGCAGGAGAAAGCGGATGCGATCGCTGCAAAGATCGTTACAGGTCTGAAGGATATCTGCACAGACTGCGATCTTGTGATCGAGGTTGCGCCTGAGAAGATGGAGATCAAGAAGTCTACATTCAAAGAGCTGCAGGAGATCGTAAAGCCTGAGTGTATCTTTGCCACCAATACATCCTCCCTCTCTATCACAGAGATGGGTGCCGGTCTTGACCGTCCGCTCGTCGGTATGCACTTCTTTAACCCGGCTGACAGGATGAAGCTCGTCGAGGTGATCGCAGGCGCTAACACACCGGCAGAGCTGGTTGAGAAGATCAAGGGGATCGCGACAGAGATCGGCAAGACTCCGGTTGAGGTCAACGAGGCTGCAGGTTTCGTGGTAAACAGGATCCTGATCCCGATGATCAACGAGGCGATCAATGTGTACGCGGCAGGTGTTGCAAGCGTTGCCGATATCGATGTTGCGATGCAGCTCGGTGCAAATCATCCGATGGGACCTCTGGCTCTTGGCGATTACATAGGACTGGATATCGTGCTCGCGATCATGGAAGTCATCTACGCTGAGACAGGCGATTCCAAGTATGCACCTTCACCGCTTCTCAGAAAGATGGTACGTGCCGGAAAGCTTGGAAAGAAGACAGGCGTTGGATTCTACGATTATTCTAAGAAATAATTGAGTGTGTGATATTACGGCAAGGCGCTGTGCGGCAGGCACAGTGGCTTGCTGTTCGCAGTGAAAAATTTTTATCAAAGTTAATCAAAACGGAGGAATATGAACATGGATTTTACATTGAGTAAAGAGCATGAGATGGCGAGAACACTCTTTAGAGAGTTCGCTGAAAAAGAGGTTAAGCCTCTTGCAATCGAGGTAGATGAGACAGAGGAGTTCCCGAGGGCGACTGTCGAGAAGATGGCTAAGGCTGGTTTCATGGGGATCCCCATTCCGAAGGAGTACGGCGGACAGGGCTGTGATGTCCTGACTTACGCGATGTGCGTGGAGGAGCTGGCAAAGGTCTGCGGCACGACAGCGGTCATCGTGTCTGCGCACACTTCACTCTGCTGCGATCCGATCCTCACATACGGTACGGAGGAGCAGAAGCAGAAATATCTGCCGGATCTCGCAAGCGGCAGGAAGATCGGCGCTTTCGGTCTGACAGAGCCGGGGGCTGGTACAGACGCACAGGGACAGCAGACAAAGGCTGTGCTGGAGGGCGACGAGTGGGTTCTCAACGGCTCGAAGATCTTCATCACAAACGGTAAGGAAGCGGATGTGTATGTGATCTTTGCGATCACCGGCACGATCGAGAAGCGCGGAAGGATGACGAAAGAGATCTCGGCGTTCATCGTGGAGAAGGGCACGCCTGGATTCTCATTCGGTACAAAGGAGAAGAAGATGGGTATCCGCGGTTCATCTACATATGAGCTGATCTTCACAGACTGCCGCATTCCGAAGGAGAACATGTTAGGACAGCAGGGCAAGGGCTTCGGCATCGCCATGCACACACTTGACGGCGGACGTATCGGTATCGCCGCGCAGGCGCTCGGTCTCGGCGAGGGTGCTCTTGAGAGAACGGTTGCGTATGTGCAGGAGAGAAAGCAGTTTGGTCGTGCGATCGGCGCGTTCCAGAATACACAGTTCCAGCTTGCTGATATGGCTACAAAGGCTCAGGCGGCACAGTACATGGTTTACAAGGCTGCGTGTACAAAGGATCAGTACACGAAGGATCACAAGACTTCTTACAATGTGGAGGCTGCCATGGCGAAGCTGTATGCTGCAGAGATGGCTATGGAAGTTACCACAAAGGCAGTCCAGCTCCACGGTGGTTACGGCTACACGAGGGAGTATGAAGTGGAGCGCATGATGAGAGATGCCAAGATCACAGAGATCTACGAGGGAACAAGCGAAGTTCAGAGAATGGTCATCTCGTCCAATCTTTTGAAATAAAAATGATGAACCGCACAGTTTAGACAGTGATTAGATAGTGATAAAAAATAAAATATAAGGAGAATGAACATGAAAGTAGTAGTATGTGTGAAACAGGTACCTGATACAAAGGGTGGCGTTAAGTTCAATCCTGACGGTACACTTGATAGAGCAGCTATGCTGACGATCATGAACCCTGACGACAAGGCAGGTCTTGAGGCAGCATTACGGTTAAAGGATCAGTACGGTGCAGAAGTGACGGTTGTCACGATGGGTCTTCCGAAGGCTGAGGAAGTGCTCCGCGAGGCGATCGCCATGGGCGCAGACAAGGGAATCCTTGTGACAGACAGGGTTCTTGGCGGCGCAGATACATGGGCTACTTCCCAGACACTTGCAGGCGCACTCAGAAATATCGAGTATGACCTGATCATCACAGGACGTCAGGCGATCGACGGCGATACAGCGCAGGTTGGTCCCCAGATCTCAGAGCACCTTTGGATCCCTGTGATCTCCTATGCGCAGAAGATCCAGATCGAGGGTGACAGCGTTATCGTTGAGCGTCAGTATGACGACAGATATCATGTGCTGAAGGCAAAGATGCCTTGTCTGATCACGGCACTTGCCGAGCTGAACGAGCCTCGCTATATGACTCCGGGCGGAATCTTTGACGCGTACAAGGCAGAGATCACCACATGGGGCAGAGCGGACTTAAAGGATGTAGAGGACTCTAATCTTGGCTTGAAGGGATCACCGACACAGATCGCAAGGGCGTCTGACAAGGTTAGAAAGGGACAGGGCGAGAAGGTTACATTGGATCCTTCCGAGTCTGTGACATACATCATGGATAAGTTAAAAGAGAAGCATGTCATCTAATGGAAATTATAGATAAAAGAATAGAACTCTTAGGAATTGCCGCAGGATAAATTGTTCGGCAGCGCGGTATGGACCTGCAATTTATTTCAGGACAGTTCCTTAGGTGATAATGGAGGTTAATCATGAATTTAGAAGAATATAAAGGCGTGTTTGTCTTCGCACAGCAGGTAGATAACAAGGTTAGCGGCATTGCCCTCGAGCTGATCGGCGAAGGTAAGAGACTTGCAGAGAAATTGTCTGCAGAAGTAACAGCGGTATTGGTCGGCAGCGACGTGAAGGGGCTGGCAGATGAGCTTGCAGCTTACGGTGCGGACAGAGTGATCGTGGTGGATGATCCTGAATTGAAAGAGTACAGGACAGAGCCTTATGCGCACGCGCTGGCATCCGTGATCGACAAGTATAAGCCGGAGATCCTGCTGGTGGGCGCTACAGCGATCGGCCGTGACTTGGGACCGAGAGTTTCTGCGAGAGTCCACACAGGACTGACAGCGGACTGTACACTGCTTGAGATCGGCGATTTCCCGATCAATCCGATACCTGGCAAGGAGCAGAAGCACAATCAGCTGCTCATGACACGTCCGGCGTTTGGCGGAAACACGATCGCTACCATCGCATGCCCTGACTTCCGTCCCCAGATGGCGACAGTGCGTCCCGGCGTTATGCAGAAGCTGGAGAAGAAAGAGGGCGCCAAGGCTGTGATCGAGGAGTTCAATCCTGGATTTACACCGGACAACAAGTATGTCGAGATCGTTGAGGTTGTCAAGAATCTCACAGACACAGTGGATATCATGGATGCAAAGATCCTCGTTTCCGGCGGACGCGGTGTCGGAAGCCCAGAGAATTTCAAGCTTCTCGATGATCTTGCTGAGGCGATCGGCGGTACAGTGAGCTGCTCGCGTGCAGTTGTGGATGCCGGCTGGAAGAACAAAGATCTGCAGGTTGGACAGACAGGTAAGACCGTTCGTCCGAACGTGTACTTTGCGATTGGTATCTCAGGTGCGATCCAGCATCTTGCAGGTATGGAAGAGTCCGATATCATCATCGCGATCAACAAGGACGAGACAGCTCCGATCTTTGACGTGGCAGATTACGGCATTGTAGGCGATCTGAACAAGATCGTGCCGATGCTGACAGAGCAGATCAAGACTGCAGTTGCGAATAAGTAATCACAGGATTCCGAAAAATACAAAATTTTACATAAAACCTCAAAGGATTTGTCCTTTGGGGTTTTATTTTGTCGAAAAATGGGTTATAATCAAAATGTATTTATATTAAAGCAAGATTAGGAACTGTCGCAGGATAAACCCCATGGCAGCGGTGTGTGGCTGCAGTTTATTCCGGGACTGTTTCCTTGGATAAGGAGAAAGAGAATGGCATTAACAGAATTAAACACTTACACGATCAATGATGTTTATAATCTTCCAGACGGGCAGCGGGCGGAGCTCATCGACGGAAAAGTATTCTATATGGCACCAACCACAAGAAACCATCAGAGGATTGTCGGTGAGCTTTTTGCAACGATCCGCGAACATATCAGGAGAAACAATTTTAAGGGGGAAGTGGATATCAACCCATTCGGCGTGTTCATCAACGCTGACGACAAGAGCTACGTCGAACCGGATATCTGCATTATCTGCGATGAGAATAAGCTGGATGACAGAGGGTGCAACGGTGCGCCGGACTGGATCATAGAGGTGGTGTCGCCTGCCAGCAGGAGGATCGACTACACGACAAAGCTGTTCAAGTACCGCTCCGCGGGCGTGCGCGAGTACTGGATCGTGGATGCGGAGAAGACGCGCGTCATGGTTTACAATTTCTATCATGACGACATGAACGAATACAGCTTTACGGAGGACATTCCTGCGGGAATCTACACGGATCTCTCGATCCGCATGTCGAATCTGGAGCTGTGATGAATCATTTTGCAGGAAATAAAAACGCAGGCGGAACTGCCTGCGTTTTTATTTCCTGTTTTAATATTCCATTGCCTTCTCCTCGCCGTTTAAGACGCGCAGTGCACCCTGTGCCAGTGCAAGCAGCTCGTCCTCGCCGGGATATACGGTGAACGGAGCGATCCATTCCGCATACTCCTTCAGCGCGGCAACGACATCCTCGCCGTATGCGATCCCGCCGGTCACGATGATCTGGTCGACCTGTCCGTTCAGGACGCATGCCATGGAACCGATGTCCTTCGATACCTGCAGCAGGAAAGCTTTCTTTGCCTCGAGCGCTTTTTCGTCGCCCTCGTTTGCGCGCTTTGTGACCTCGCGCATATCGTTTGTCCCGAGATAGGCGTTAAAGCCGCCCTTGCCGACAATCTTGCCGTACACTTCCTTCTCCGTGTAGTTTCCGGAGAAGCACATCTTGATCAGGGCACCGCTCGGAACGGCTCCCGCGCGCTCCGGGGAGAATGCACCGTCTCCGTCCAGCGCGTTGAACACGTCGACGACCTTGCCGTTGATATGAGCACCCACGGAGACGCCGCCGCCCATGTGGACTACGATCAGCCGCAGCGTGTCGTAGGGCTTTCCGATCTCCTTGGCGTATCTCTTGGCAACAGCCTTCTGGTTCAACGCATGAAATACGCTGGTGCGCGGAAGTTCCGGCACACCGGAGTATCTCGCGATCGGCATCAGCTCATCGACGACGACGGGATCGACGATGTAGGACGGGACGCCGATGGAGTCAGCGATCTCTCTTGCGAGGATGCCGCCGAGATTGGAGGCATGCTGTCCCTGCACGCCGACCTTCAAGTCTGCGAGCAGCGCGTCCGTCACCGCGTATGTACCGCCCGGGATCGGCTTTAACATGCCGCCGCGCCCGACGACAACGTTCAGCGACTTGATATCGAAATCTTTCTTTTCCAGTAAATCTGTGATGATCTTCTTGCGGAAATCCTTCTGATCCACGATCGCCGCATACTGGGATATCTCCTCGGTGGAGTGTCTCAGAGTCTCCTCAAACAGCAGTGTCTCGTCCTCGAAAACACCGATCTTGGTGGAAGTGGAGCCCGGATTGATGATCAAACTTTTGATTGACATATGTGATTCCTCCTTGTTTTTTGTATGGGTTTATTTTTCCTTTTTCATGGACTCTGCAACGACTGCGGCGAGTGCGATGGAGTGCAGTTTTGCCTCGAAGCTGTCGGAGCGTGACGTCAGGATGACCGGTGCGGCTGTACCGGTGAGGATGTTCCCGTTCTTGACATCGCAGAGGTGTGTCAGCACTTTGTAGACGAGATTGCCGGCATGGATGTCAGGGAAGAGGATCACGTCGGCATCGCCCGCGATCTTTCTGTCGGTGCCGCCCTTGTGCGCTGCAGCGGCGCTGTCGATCGCCATATCCATGGAGAGCGGTCCGTCGATCACACAGCCTGTGATCCTGCCGTCTGCGCTCATCTTTGCAAGCTCGTCCGCATCGACGGTGCAGGGCATCTTTGGATTGACAACTTCCACGGCTGCGACGGGGGCGACCTTCGGCTCCGCGATGCCGCACGCATGGCAGACTTCGACGGTATTGTTGATGATTGCGACTTTATCTTCCAGTGTGGGGTAGGTCATGAACGCGACGTCAGACAGGAACAGAAGGCGGTCGATGCCCTTGATCTCGAACACGCACACATGGGAGAGCGCCCTGCCTGTGCGGAGGCCGACTTCTTTGTCGAGAACGCTCTTCAGGAAATTCTTGGTGTCGATCAGCCCCTTCATGTACATGTCTGCCTTGCCGTCATGCACGAGCTTCACCGCTGTGTGTGCAGCCTGCACGTGATCCGGCTCGTCGATGATCTCAAAACCTGTCAGATCCATGTTCATGCCGCCAGCGATCTCTCTGATCTTTGCCTCGTCACCGACCAGGATGGCATCGGCGATGCCCTTTTCCTTTGCAGCCTGGACAGCCTCCAGTACAGGCTCATCCTCGGCTACAGCGACAGCAACCGTCTTGCGGTCGCATTCATAAACCTTTTGCAGTAAGTCCTTAAAACCTTTACTCATTTGAAACACCTCATCATTTATTTAAATTTTGTAATGAAACATTACCCTGTTTCTGACGAGACCGATTCGGCTTTGTCTGACAGAGCAGACTGTGCGACCAGACTCTGGAGAGTGGGATTTATGTAGGGTTTACGGAATCAGTTCTGTATGATCCTATGTTAAAATAATAACACTTTCAAAAACAACGGTCAAGGTGATAGAGCGGAGATAATGCCAAAAATCAGTTTTTATCAGATTATAAGTTATTAAATGTGAAAAGTAACAAAAATATACAGAAAAGCTTCCGGGAAAGCCGGATAAAAGATATAGACGAACCGTGCAAAATGAAATATGATAGTATTGTGAAATCAAAGAGCCCGCCTGGACGGGCGGGAGTTATCGCGATATTGATTTTCGGGAGGGAACGGGAACTATGGGAAATGAGAAATCTTGTGAAGATCCGGCGCAGGTGATGGAGTGCGCGCTCGATATGGGGGAGACGATGCTGCGGTGCGGTGCGGAGATCCTGCGGGTCGAGGAAACCATCACGCGCATCTGCACGACATATGGCGGGGGCATCGTGGACGTGTTCACCATTCTGTCCCTCATCATCCTGAGCTGGAAGACGGATGCGGGGGAGAACCATACGCTCACGAGGCGGATCAATCCCCACTCGACGAATCTGAACAAGCTGGAGGATCTGAATGCGCTGTCGCGCTATATCTGCGAGAAGCGACCGCCGTGCAGTGAGATCACGCAGCGGATCCGCGAGATCATGGCACCGGAGGAAAGGCGCATATACAAGTCCAAGATCACGGGATATGTGCTGCTGGCATCGGCGTTCGCCATATTTTTCGGCGGCAACCTGCGCGACGGGCTGGCGGCCGGTATCGTGGCGGTGCTGATGTATTTCTGGGACTATTTCTTCTCAGCGCACAACAGGAACCGGGTGGTCTACAGCCTGATCATGTCGATTGTGGCAGGGGTGCTCTGCAGCCTGGCTGTGGCGGTTGGTATCGGACAGAATCTGGACAAGGTGATGATCGGAAGCATCATGCTGTCGATCCCGGGCATCAATCTGATGAATTCCCTGCGGGATATGATGTGCGGGGATATCATCACGGGGATCCTGCGGCTTGCGGAGGCGCTGATGGTCTCAGTTGCCATCGCGGCAGGGTTTGGTATTGCGATCATGCTGTTTGGAGGGGTGTTGAGATGATGGGGGCATTTTGGGAAAAATATCTTGTCATGATAATGACAGCGGCGCTCGGGACTGTGGGATTTTGCCTGAATGTCAATATAAAGCGGAATAAGATCATATACGGCTGTATCGGCGGGGTGCTGTCGACCTTTCTGTACTGTGTGTTTGTGGAGGCAGGGCTGTCGCTGCTGATGCAGAATCTGATCCCTGCGGCGGTGGTCACTTTTTACGCGGAGGTGCTTGCCAGGGTGGTGAAAGCGCCGGCGACAGTATTTTTGATCCCGTCGATCATCCCTCTGGTTCCGGGTGGGAGGTTGTATTACACGATGCGCGCGATCGTGGATGGCGAGGGGAGTGATGCCAAGATATTTGCGATGGAGACGATCGTCATCGCGGTTGGGATCGCGGCAGGCATCGTGGTAGTGTCACTGGTGTTTTACCATACCAGCCACAAAAAAGTGCAATTTAAGATGCGGTTTGATGCGGGACAGGACGCGGCACCTGACTGCAAAGCCCGGGAGGACAAGCAGTAGGTACCGTGTGTCAGCTAGGATCTTCCGCCTCACGCTGTTGGAGCGAGTGGTCTCTGGTGACGCTTTCCCGGTATAGTTTGGGCGTGACGCCAGTGCGCTTCTTGAAGAGGCGGCAGAAATAGTAGATATCGGGAATGCCGCACTGCTGTGCGATCGTTTTGGTGGCGAGTTCCGTCACGATCAGCAGCTTCTTTGCCTGTTCGATGCGCTGGCGGTTGACGAAATCTGTCAGCGGGATGCC
>CAJUQU010000081.1 GCA_910588595.1 uncultured Lachnospiraceae bacterium
AAAACTTTTTAAACATTTTTTATTTTACCTATTGACATTTCTTAGCTGGACTTCTCCTTTTATTCAACAGTTACTATACTATAATATCACTCTATTTTAATTTGTCAACTCAAAATCCAAGTATTGCATGAAACGTCATAAAAAAGTACTTCTTTTCCTTGATGGATATCACTTTTGCCACATTTATACATATATTATCCTATACGTTGTTAATAAGAAAGGCGGCGGTTATGATATGTCCCAAAGTCTCCACAAGAAACCTTTTCTCCGTCTGGATCACGTAAACTTTTCATATTACAGCAATCTGGGTGAAGTAAAGGTATTAAATGACATAAATTTTTCGATTGATAAAGGTGCCTTTGCGGCACTGGTCGGTCCAAGCGGATGCGGCAAATCCACGATACTCTCCCTGATTGCCGACCTGCTCAAACCGGTTGGCGGATACATAACCTTCTACTCTGAGGATTTCAGCGCTCCGCGCATAGGATATATGCTGCAGCATGATCACTTGCTGGAATGGAGGAATGTCTACCAGAATCTCACGCTTGGTCTTGAGATCCAGAAAAGCAGAACAGCGGAAAACCTGGAACTGGTTGACAGCCTGCTTGAAAAATACCATTTGTCACACATAAGAGACCAGAAGCCGTCTGCACTCTCCGGCGGTATGCGTCAGCGGATCGCACTGATCAGGACGCTTGCCATACGCCCGGATCTGCTTCTGCTTGACGAGCCATTCAGTGCACTTGACTATCAGACCCGGCTCAATGTATCCAAAGATGTACACGATATCATCAAATCAGAACAAAAGACTGCGATTCTCGTAACACATGACATCTCCGAGGCAATCTCCATGGCAGATGTCGTATTTGTGCTTACAAAATCGCCCTGCATGATCAAAGATGTTATTCCAGTTGAGTTTGAAGCCAACGGAGTCAGGCGGGAGGATATGAGGAAATCAAGTCTTTTTCAGGAATATTTCGATAAGATATGGAGGGAAATGCAAGATGAAAATACAGAAACATAACCGAAAAACGAATATACATTCGTCAGACATCACTGCCGGACAGATAAATTTTCTGCGTCATCAAAAACTACAGAAACTATATATCTTTTGGAGCCGCATTCTGATCTTTATCGCCTTTATGACTCTGTGGCAGATCTCTGCTGATTTTGGATGGATAGACAGTTTTTATTTCAGCTCCCCGACTGCTATCCTGAGATTATTCTGGCATGACATCACTGACATGTCTCTGTTGAGCCATATCGGTATCACACTCTTAGAATCAGGGATCAGCTTCCTGCTGATCATTGTGCTCTCCGTACTGACTGCCACTTTTTTCTGGTTTTATCCCTCGCTTGGGAAAACGTTTGAACCTTTTTTGATCGTGCTCAACAGCCTCCCAAAATCCGCACTCGCACCGCTGATCATCGTCTGGCTTGGCACGGGTCCCCGCACTATTATTCTATGCGGCATATCAGTCGGAATATTCGGCTGTATACTCAATCTGTACCAGTCATTTGCGCAGACAGACCCAGAAAGGCTCAAATTGATCGAAACCCTGGGAGGCACAAAGCTGCAGGCTTTCACAAAAGTCGTATTTCCAGGAAATATCCCCACATTTATATCACTGTCCAAAGTGAACATCGGGCTTGCACTGGTGGGTGTCATAATCGGGGAATTTCTTGCCGGAAGAAAAGGACTTGGATACCTGATCATCTATGGAAGCCAGGTCTTTAAACTGGATATGGTGATCTTAAGCATCGTGATCCTCTGTGTGATCGCTATGGGGATCTATGGGCTTTTGAATCTGCTGGAAAAGAAAATAAGTTATTGATTCATCAATCGGGCAGGGGATTATCCATCCCCTGCCCGACCTGTTTTATACCAATGCCATCATTACCCGTCCTGTTCCCCTATAAACATTGACAAGCCCTTCACCTGACGCAGCAGAACCGACAAGTGTCTTCGTCGTGCGCTCAACCGTAAAACTCAGGCTTGGCGACCAGCACACCGCATAATTTCCGTCAATCTTCAAGACATCATTGTCAAGCTCAACAACAACGAGTTCTTCCTTGGGACATGGCGACTCCAACAAACAGACCCCATTGCCCTGAACACTGAGATTGAACAGCCCTTCACCGCCCAGCAAAGCTCCGCTCACGGAATTGATCGGCGTTGTCTTGAGTGTGAGCCCTACACTTGCATAATAATAGCCGTCATTCATGACCATTGCACCGCCCCACTCACGGATATCCTCAATAAGCAGATGTTTGTATGTAGGTTCCAGGATCAGAATGCCGTCTCCGGTATACTCTGGTTTGATACCTCTCTCTCCAGTGACGGCGCCGCCAAAGGCTTTCCGCACAAGATCTCCAGCACCTTTGACCCCTGTCTCCACAGAAACATTCCCGACCATAACCTGCATCGCGCCTGCACTGACAGTCCATCTGTTATTGTTCAGGCTGATGACCGCCTGTCTCTTGCAGACATTCATCCGGGACGCATAGTACTCTGTCACCGCATCCGCCTTGCCCACTGACAGATCCCGGATCATCTTTATGATGGTTACACCTGCCTGCTCGTTTTCACAAACGATCTCTACATTTTTGTTGTCCAGTAAATTTAAAATATTTGTTCCCATTTCAAACTCTCCCTTTCCTTTGTTCTTTTATTCTATTTATCTTTTCGCAAGAAACGTTCTTACTGCCTTTTTGGATTTCGCAGGAATGATCAAGACACTTTTGAATGTCTCTGTCATAGATATATTCCGCTCCTTCTATTGCCGCATTTGCCGCATTCCAACTGTACAGTCTGCACAATAATGCTACAAAGTTGTCCTCTTCTCTGTCATAAATCTTCTCTATCTCCTTAATCTGATTTACAAATTCAGAAAATGATACTTTTGTCCCATACAGTAATGTATCGCCCTTATAATATTCTATTTCAACCACCATATAAATACTTATAACACGTAATCAAATTCTTTCAATATCGATCTGGTCAAACACCTGCTCAAAAAACTGCAGAAAACCATCCTCCACTGCCACTTGTTCTAATTCCGATTCCGGCAGATCATAATAATATTTTCCGGTCCGAATATCAATGGACAGGCTGTCTAAGGGAAATCCTTTCTTTCTGACTGCAGAATGCGGCTCCGCGGCGATCAGGAACTTCTCACTTTCCATGGACGGTTCCATCGCCTCAAACAATCGCTGCTCATCATAAACAAAGCAGATGGCGTTTTTATATCTGGCTGTCAGTTTCCCATATTTATGTGCAAGCCCTGAATAATGCGCGAGCATCTCCTCATCTGTGAGATACCTGCCATGCACTGTGCGCACATGTACTCCTGGCTGATCCGCATCCGGTACATTGTCAAAATACAACCCTGAATCACACGAGAACACTGGCATGTGAAATGCCTTGTAATATGCAACCGCTTTCTGATGCGCATTCTCCAGCGGCGTACAGCCGTCTTCCGGCACTTGCGGGATTGCCATATCCAGATCTTTCAAACCGATGAGCTCAATATCATAATTTTTGATGCAGCCTTTTAGCCTGCTTTGCATTGATGACAATTTTGCAGGATTTGCTGTCCCATATAATATCTTCATTTGTTCATCTCCTCTTTTGTGACACAAACTTCTGTTCCTGAACTCAGCGGGCGCTCCATTCAGGATATTCTTGTTTTCCGGCATTTGAGCGTTCTTTTCGTGTACAACGACCACGCTCTAGCTCCATCCAGCATAAAATTACTCCCTTTTCAGAAAAATGTTCCCGCTGTTTAAATATAGAGTTAAATGTATATTCCTATATATAATTACTGAATTTATACTTATCTGGTAATTCTTCAAACGGGAATTTACAGCCCTTGTTCCAGTGTTTCCAAACAATCATAATAAGTTGAAAAATGATAGATACCATTCCATTTTGATAAAACTGCCCATACTAATTTGCCAGTTTCATCGTCAATAATTTCAGCAATATATGTTCCTCCATAATTGAACATTCGGCACGGCACTTCATATTCCGAAAAATTAGTTTTTGAGAGATTTATTTCAGAGAGAAGTGTACAATTATGTTTGGCAAGAAATTGCAATTCTTCCTCTGGGTGCCCGTGTGCATAAAAAGACGCAGCCAAAGCCGCGTCTCTTAAAATGAAAGCTTCCAAAGGGACTCGAACCCTCGACCTACTGATTACGAATCAGTTGCGCTACCAACTGCGCTATGGAAGCCTGGTCTGTCAACCACGAAAATTATTATACAAAATTTTTTCTGTTTTGTAAAGCATTATTTTCAAAAACATTACAAAAAACTTTACATTTTTACAATGGACGTACCGGGGGCAGATTTCATATGCACTGAAACCTGTGGGTAAGGAATCTCAATGCCGGCATCGTCCAGTGCGTTCTTTGCATTTTCCAGCAGACGCCATCGCACATCCCAGTATACGGGATTCTCACAGTAACAGCGCATACCGAGCTCCACGGCACTGTCTGCGAGTTCATTGACATACACAAGTATCGGTTCTCCTTGGAGCACATCCGCGTCACTGTCCATCACGCGATGCAGGACATCTTTTGCCTCCCGTATATCCGCATCATAAGATATACCGACTGTCAGGTCGATACGCCGGATTGGTGAATCCGTCGCATTTGTGATCGGGCTGTTTGCCAGGTTTCCGTTTGGCAGCACGACAACTTTCCCATCTGTTGTGGTAAGCTTCGTGTAAAAGATACCGATTTCCTTCACGGTGCCCTCTGTCCCGTTGCCGGATTCCGTGATAAAATCTCCGACTCGGAAGGGTTTTAACAGAAGGATCAGCATCCCCCCGGCAAGATTGCTGAGGCTTCCCTGCAGTGCCAGACCGGCTGTCACGCCGGCAGAGCCTACGAGCGCCACGATGCCCGTGGCGTCAAATCCGAAATTTCCCGCGATGACGAGTACCAAAAAGCCGTACAGGCATGCCTTGATCAGACCGTCAAGGAACTGCACAATGCCTGTCTCAACATTTGCCCGCTGGAGGGATTTTTTGGTAATCCTGCGTATGAACTTGATCAGCTTGGAACCCACCAAAAAAAGTATCGCTGCGATCAGCACTCTCACGCCGAGACCAAGCGCTTTCTCGGGCAGTGTATCCAGGAATCTCTCAAAGGCATTCAGATTTTCGGTGATCTGTTCGATATCTAATTCCATCTCATTTAACAGCATTTTTCCACATCCATTCGTATATTATATGTCCTACTGCCTGATCGTATGTATGAACAACCCGCTTCTGAGCTTTGGCTCAAACCAGGTGGACTTCGGCGGCATCAGCATATTGGCATCGGCAACATTGAAAAGTTCATGTATGGAAGTCGGATACATGGCAAACGCTGCCTTACAGTCCGTTTTGACTCTTCGCTCCAGCTCTTTGATCCCACGGATACCGCCCACGAAATCAATGCGTTTGTCTGTCTTGGGATCTTTAATGCCGAGTACAGGAGCCAGAATATGATCCTGGAGTACTGCCACATCAAGGCCTGCTACAGGATCGGAACTTCTGTACTCGTCCTTCACCTCCAGCAGATACCATGTATCCTCAACCAACATAGCCATCTGCCCCTTGTGCATGGGGCGCTGACATACTTCACTCTTTGATATGAGATGGTAAATCCTGCTGACATCTTCCAAAAACTGTGTTGGCGTGAGTCCGTTCAGATCTTTCACCACCCTGTTATAATCCATGATCATCAGCTCTTCGTCAGCAAACAGAACAGACAGGAAATAGTTAAACTCCTCCTCGCCCGTATGATCAGGATTCTCCTCCCGTTTTTTCAGTCCTACTTTGACTGCCGAGGCACAGCGGTGATGTCCGTCGGCGATATAGATCTGCGATATCCCCTCAAAGACGTTCTGAATCGAAGCGATATCCGTATCATCACAGATACACCAGACTCTGTGCGTGATCCCGTCTTCCGATGCAAAATCGTAAAGCGCCTGCGCCCTCTTTGTCCTGCCGATGATCTCCTTTAGCGTGTCGTTTGCCCTGTACGCAAGAAAAATGGGACCGGTCTGAGCCTCGCACGCCTCGACATGACGTATGCGGTCAAGCTCTTTGTCCGCACGTGTATTTTCATGTTTTTTAATTACCTGATCCTGATAATCGTCGACGCTTGCACATGCCACGATGCCTGTCTGTACACGACTGTCCATCGTGAGTTCATAAATATAATACACAGGCTTATCTTCCTGGACAAACTCACCCTTTTGGATCATATCCCACAGCAGATCATGCGCCTTCTGATAAACTTCATCTGCGTATGTGTCAACACTGCTGTCAAACTGCGTCTCCGCCCTGTCGATGTTCAGAAATGAAAGCGGATTGCCTTTCACTGCCTCGCACGCCTCCTCCCTGCTGTAGACATCGTACGGGAGTGCCGCGATTTTTTCCTCCAATCCTTTCTTCGGTCTGTACGCCTGAAATGGTCTGATCACTGCCATATATTGATCCCTCCTAAGATCCTGCTGAAATATTCATATTGCTTATTTTAACAGAAAATCAGGAGGATTTGAATATGTAAAATATAAATTGATAAAATTTTAACCAGAACAAGCATCAAACTGATCTTGTGCCGTCGGAATCGATGGGCGTGAGCAGTACTCTTTTCGTGTGTATGATCTATTACAATGCCGATATGATCAGTTCTGAACCGGGTTGTCAAGGATCCCGACAAATAGTGGTATCTCTTTGTCCATATCCATGATCATGTACACAAAGGGTTCATTGAAAGATACTTGTCTGGACTGCTCCAATGCAGCACCGCACGCCATGATCGCCTCTGTCACGGCAGCAGCCTCAGTGCCTTCCTCATCCACAATGATCTTTGCCTTCTGGCGCACCAGACTGATGTACAGATTGTTGTCATCCTGTATTTTACCCAATCGGTCAAAATTTGCTTTTTCGATATCAAAGCATGATGACAAACCCATATTTGACAGTGCCCCGTTCAATTCTTTGTCAAATGTGATTTCAAATTTGGGCATTTTCACATTGACTGTTTCAGTCTGCCTATTGACCAGGATGCTATTTATGACCTCGCTGGTCAATTTGGCATATACATCTCTGACATCACCGTCCCCGGTCGGTTTCAATGCGACAAATACCAGATTTTCATTGTCCTCTCCGCCATTGTTCTTTTGATATGGCAGGATAACTCCCTCTGCAAAATCAGTTGCTAAATAATCCAGATCAGTCCGGTACAAGTTCATCATCTGCACCTGCTCGGCGGTGCGCTGTTCCCTGTCCAGATAAAAATCTTCCTTGTGCGTATCGTTTGCATCGAAAGGGAACTCCCACTTTCCCTTAAAATAAACCGTATTGAACAGAGCAAGTCTCGCCATCTCGTCCAGCGGCCGATCTAACATTTTATCGATCAAACCGTTTGTCTTATCATCGACCCAGCGGTTGATCTCATTCATTGTCTCCTTTGTTGAGAGATCTGTCTGAAATGTCTCCGCATCCATCAGAGAATCGATTGTCCCAAGCCAGGTATCATCCACGATGAACGCATCATCGATCCATGCGGAATCCGCAATGGACAGATTCAGCAGATCGCCCTCTGCCGGAAGCGTACTCATCATGTCATGAGACAGTGCCATCATATCATTTCCGAGCACATCGTAAAATTCCTCCTGGGTTGTTCCATCTGCACCACAGCCTGCCATGGAGAGCGCCAGATATGCCGACACTGGCGAAAGTACCGGATTGGGATCCTGGATACACTGTGCGAACAGATCATATCCAAACTTCTGTACACTCTCATAGGATTCTATGTTGTAATCGATTGTAATCCCCTGCTCCACCTGATCTGCTGCCTCTTCCACCACTGGTTTCATCTGGTCCTCCCTCTCTTCATCTGCAACTGTCACTGACTCTTTTTTCCCGCTTTCACTTTCCATCTTACCACATGCCCCGACAAGGCACGCAGCTGCCATTATGGCGCACACACAGCAAACATTTTTTCTTCTCATTTTCATTCCTCCTTTGGATCGTCCAGGATGCCTATAAACAGTGGCAGTTCCCTTTCCATATCCATGATCATATATAAAAACGGTTCATTAAAGAACAGTTCCTTTGGATCTACGGTGGATCCACCGCCATCCCGCAGATCGATCATTGTCACGGCAGCAGCTTCCGTCCCTTCCTCGTTCACAATGATCTTTGCTTTCTGCCGCACCAGGCTGATATAAAGATTATCACCGCTTTTCGTTGTGCCCATTTTGCCGAAATTGGCTTTTTCAATGTCAAAGCACTCAGTCAGCCCCATGTCACGCAAACTTTCGTTCAGTTCCTTCTCAAATGTGACTTCAAACTTTGGAAGCTTTAAATGAACCATTTCATTCTGCCGGTTAAGAAGCATTGTTTTTATATTCTCCGACGTCAATTGACTGCATAGGTCCCTGACGTCTTCATTTTCTTTCGGTTTCAGTGCGATAAACGCCAGTTTGGGATCCTGATATTCGATACTCTGATGCTGCTCAAAATTCTCATCCGGGTTATTTTGATATGGCAGAATCACACCCTCAGCAAAATCAGTTGAGATACAGTCCAAATATGCCATATACAGGTTCATCATCTCCACCTGCTCTTTTTCATTTTGCTGCTTATCGACATAAAAATCTTCTGTATGTGTGTCCTGCACCTTGAAGGGCGTCTCCCACTTTCCTTTAAAATAGACCGTGTCAAAGAGCACGAGCCTTGCCATGGCATCCAGCGGGACCTCGATCATTTTGTCGATCATGCCGTTTGTCTGTTCACTGATCCAGCTGTTCATGCTGTTCATGGTGTCCTCCGTGGAGAGATCCGCCTGAAATGCCTCCGCGTACATCAGGGAGCTGATCGTGTCCAGCCACTGTGTATCCACAACAAATTCATCGTCGATCCATGCAGAATTTGCGAGCGAGAGCTTTAATCGATCTCCGTTTTGTGGAATATTGCTCATCATGTCATCAGCAAATACGTCCATGTCGCCAAGTACATTGAAAAACTCATCCGCCGTCGATCCATCTGCAGCACAGCCTGCCATGGAAAGCGCCAGATATGCCGACACTGGCGAGAGGACCGGATTTTGGCTGCTGATATTCTGCGCAAACAATTCATATGCGAAGTTTTGCACTTTTTCATAGGATCTGACAGCATAATCATCCACCTGTAAAGCGTCTAAATCCTCTGCCTTGGCTGACTCAACTGCATTTTCTTTGACCGATACCGCTTCCGCACTTTCTGCCACAGCGCCGCCTCCGCCCCTTTCACTTCCCACGGCACCGGCTGTCACTGTGTCGGGTTGCGCACCGGCAGCGGGATTGTCGGCAGCACCAGTGTCGTTTGCGGTTGTAGTATCCATTGCCATCCGAGTATCCGCGATATCGTGATCCGGATCCTCCATATGCACTTTTGCAGTGTTTCGATGCGACCAGAACGCGGCTGCCGATATTCCGAGCACGGCGACACAGGCAGCCGCCATGCCCCATCTCACTGCCATAATTTTCCCATGTGCTGACCCGCCTGTCCGAGATGACTCAGAAAGCCTTATCAGATTCGCCAATTTATTTTTTCTGTGTGAAAAAGCGGCTGGCTCCAGCGCCTCCTCGACAAGCGCATCGTCTATCTGTTCCACACATTCTAGTAAATCTTTTCCTCTCATAAATGAATATCCTCCTCCACCAGGTGTTCGCGCAGTTTGTTCCGCATGCGGAAAAGAATCGATTTTATCTTGCTCTCACTGATCTGAAACATGTCTGCGATATCCTTTATAGAATCCATATACCAGTACCTGCGCACAAACACGGTTCTCATCTCTTTCGGCTGACTGTACAAAAACTCGCTGATAATACGCCCGATCTCTTTGCTGTCCAGCGTTTGTTCCAGGTCGTTCGGCGACGGGATACAGTTCTCGATCTCTTCGCTCAGTTCCACAACTGTCACGCACCGTTTCTGCGCGTGGTAATAATCATACTTGCCAAAAGAAAAATTGCGCGCAAGCTTTGCCAAGTATGCAAAGAAATAGTTTGGTCTCTGCGGCGGCAATGTATTCCATGCCGCATGATATGTATCGTTCACACACTCCTCCGCGTCCTGCCTGTCATGCAGAATATTCATGGACAGCGTCTGGAGCCGTCCGCCGTACTTTCCAGCCGTCTCTGTGATCGCCCGCTGTGAGCGCTGCCAGTATAGTTCGATGATCTCATTGTCTTCCAAAGTGACGTCCTCCTTTGTTTGAACCGGGAAAGGGAAAGGATCCATATCCCTCTATAATATTAGAAGGAAATAATGGTAGTGGGTTGCATGTTTGAGACTATTCTTTTGAAGTTATTTTACAATCAGATTTCCGTTTTGACAACAGTCTCTTATAGTGTTATAACTATATATAGAGGAGACAGTATCATAGCTGCACTCCCACTATATTTAGAAAGGATGATGAGCATGACACGTGAAGATCAGGAATTATTGGAACGTATCAACGAATATGCTGATAAGGTATTGAAGGATTTTGATCCGCAGAAAACACGCGTTTCCTTCCAATTGGAAAAACTCAAACCTATCATGGAGGAAATCGCGCAGGAAAAAGGAGCGACTGTAGAAGAAATATTTATCAAATATATGGATCTGGCAAGCCAGGTCACTGTCAGCAGGGAGACAAAATTCCAGAACACCATCGGGAACATGACCAAGTACGGCGATGTGCACGACGCGCTCTGACGCAGCCGTGCACCGAAATCTTCATGCGATCGAGTAGGGGACTGATCTCTCCCCTTACTCGCTTTCGAACTGAATCGTCAGATACCCTTCCTCAAATTTTGCCCCAGCGACCTCCATTCCGACAAACTCCGGCGGTATTGGAAACCTGCGGTTTTCATTGCGCACACCCACCAGCAGTTCATTCTTCTCCTGCTCCAGGCGCAGCTCCGTTTTGGATGCGAATGGCAGATAGATCCTTAGTTTTTTTTCTTCGATATCAACTTCATAGATTTTCTGTTGAAATAACACATCATTGGGATCACACCCGCTAAAGATCTGTGTCCCGACACTTTCTAGCATCTCCAGGGTACGAAGCTCGCGTTGCTGCAGCTCCAGATAAAAACGCGGCACTTCGCTAAAGCTCTCCTCGATCTCCCGCAAGGCTTCCTCCTGCTGCCTCGTCCATTTGCTAAAATATCCCTTCATCGCCTCTGCCGGATAGACATGATTTACGATCACTGCGTCAACATTATAGTGATACAGATACAGGCAGGTAAAATTGCGCTTCGCCTCGCTGATCACAATTTTCTCCGGTGTCGTGACCACGCGCAGGCTCACAGTCTCTTTGTCCAGCAAAAGTCTCTGCAGGCGTTTCATGCGTTCCATCAGGGATTCGATGTCGTCAAACACCGTGTCCTTTGGCATGGGAACTTTCATTGTCTTCTCGATCACCCTGCCTACTGTCCTGGTTGCTGCTTTCTCGATCGGCAGAATCCTTCTTATGAACTCTGACAGGCGTTCCGGGTATTTCAGAAGGGACAATGTCTCCCCTGTGGGTGCACAGTCCACAACGATCGTGTCATAGACGCCACTCTCATAGACGTCGAGAATCTGAAACATCGAAAAGAGCTCTTCCAATCCCGGAAAGACCAGCAGCTCCTCCGCTTCAATACCGCCACCGCCTCTTGCTGTGAGCAGCTGTTTCACATAATCCTTTAAATTTCCCCAGCTTTTCTCACTTTCGTACACGGTATCGATCTCCACCGCATCCAGATTTTCTGTGATCGCCACCGGAACCTTCCCGATTCTTCTGTCAAAGGAATCTCCTAAACTGTGTGCCTGATCCGTGCTCATCACGAGCACTTTTTTCCCGTCTTCTGCGATCCTGACTGCAGTCGCCGCTGCCATGCTTGTCTTTCCCACGCCGCCTTTTCCCGTATAAATGATAATCCTCATCGTCTGCCCTCCGCCTTATACAATATCAACTTTCTTCACTTCCTGTTCGCTTTTCTGACCCTGTTCTTTGTTGCCACATTTGCTGCATTCTCTCGCGATTTCCTGCACGATTTCCACAGCCATCCCTTTCAGTTCCTTTTCGATCACATCCAGATGTCTGCACACATGGTCTGGAAACAGGGAATATATAGCTTTTTTCTGATATTCACCTGCTGTTATAAAACGCCTGAGTATCTCTCTATCCATCTTCACGACTCCCTTTCTCAAACTCAACACACAATATCCCATCTTCAAACTTCGCTCCTGTGACCATATAACTGCGCAGTACATTGGGGAGCGGGATACTGCGCTTAAAGTTTCCTGTCCTGACCACCAGGTCTGCTGCAGCCTGGTACAGATCGATGTTTTCTTTCTCCGCATAGGGCAGAAAAACTTTTAACTGATATCCACTATTTGTCTGTTCAAAACATTCTCTCTCCGTAATATTCTTCACGGCAAATACATCTTTTCCAGCCAGCACATACTCCACGATCCTCCGAATGGATCTCTCCCCCCTAAGTTCCTCGTCATACCATGGGATTTCATACATCGGAAGGGCAGAAAAACTCTCCTTGATGCTGGCGATATATTCCTTTTGGATGGCAATCCACTGATCAAAGAAAGCATTGTTGAGATCCACTGGCAGAATCCTGTTGATATAGATGCCATCGACATTAAAATTGTAGAGATTCAAGTACATATAGCTGCGTTTCGTCTCCTCCAGAACCATCTTTTCCGGCGTTGTCACGACTCTGACACTTGTGACTTCCCTGTCCTTTAGAAGCTCCTGCAGTTCCAACAATTTCAAGAACATCTTTTCGATTTCATTCATGGCTGTTTTGTTTGGCATTTCCACCCGAAAAGCTGCCTTGGACACTGGCGCCAGCAGCCGCACTGCCACTTTTCCAATCGGAAAGAATTTTTCCATATACCATGAGAGCAGCTCTGGAAATTTTAACAGGGACAAAGTCTCCCCTGTCGGCGCGCAGTCTACGATGATTCTCCCATAATCTTCTTTGCGGTAAATATCTGCGATCTTGAGCAGGGAAAACAGCTCTTCCATTCCTGGTATCATTCCGATCCCCTGCATGCCGCCTCCGTCGATCTCCGAAAAAAGATTTGCGAGATAACCCATAACAGCTGAAAAATCATGCTCCATCACATATTCCGGGTCGATCTCATATAGATCCAGATTGGGCAGTACATGCTCTGCCTCCTTTCCGAGTTTTTGTTCAAAGATATCACCCAGATTGTGCGCCATATCTGTACTCACAAGCAGGGTTTTTGTTCCCTCCTCCGCACTTTTGACGGCATGGGCAGCCGCGATGCTGCTCTTTCCCACACCGCCTTTTCCAGTAAAAATGTAGATTCTTTTCATGAGTTCCTCCAATCTGCTTTTCACAACTCAAATTTGCGATTCATAGCCAATAATTCGAATCAAGATTTATTCAAATACAGAATAGTTCTATATCGGAAGTATTCGGGTTGTTTTAAACAGCCTTCCGGCTGCTTAAAACCGTTTTATTCAATTGTAATCTTTCGAACCTTTTTCGGTGTATTTACCCTGCTGTTTTCCTGTCGCAGGATTTCCATAATCTTGGATGTCATTTTGTAAAAGAGCGTCATCTCGTCTGCCGTAAAAGACCCCATGACCTTCATGCCATAATGAGCAAGTTCCTTGATCAATGCCTCAAACTGTTCCATTCCTTTCTGGCTGAATCCTATGTTGACTACTCTCTTGTCCTCATCGGAACGACTTCTCAGGACCAACCCGTTTTTTTCCATGCGGCTGATGATTCCCGTTGCTGTATTCAGCGGTGTATGGATATACTCTGCGATCTCTGTCATATTGACTGCCCCCTTTTGGTAGAGCAGCCACAATACAAATACTTCGTTCTTTGAACAGTTGAGAAATATATTTTCCCATAAGTCAGAAGATAGGAGTTCCTTCACTTCGTCAATGTAATCCACCACCATCTGAGATCGGAAGAGCACACGTCTGAACTCCAGTCACTGACAACCATCT
>CAJUQU010000082.1:0-1819 GCA_910588595.1 uncultured Lachnospiraceae bacterium
ATCGATGACGCGGACCGCCTTGCCCTCGCTTCTCGTGATCGTCTTGGGTTCGACCACCTTCACATCCACCTTGATGCCGAGCATCGACTTTAGACCTGCCACGATCACCCGCTCGCGCTCCGCCGTGTTGAATCCGGTATCTGCTGCCATCTCCGGCGTCTTTTCCACCTGAACCTCGATCGTGTCATTGTTTCCGACACGGTCAACCACGATCTGATAGTTCGCCTCATATCCCTTGTTCAGCAGAACCGTTTCGATCTGTGACGGCCACACATTGACGCCCTTCACGACCATCATGTCGTCGCTCCTTCCCATCGGCTTGTGCATGCGTATGTGCGTGCGCCCGCAGGAACATTGCTTTCTGGTCAGATAGCAGAGATCCCTTGTGCGGTATCTCAGGAGCGGAAACGCCTTCTTGGTGATACAGGTAAACACAAGTTCCCCGATCTCTCCCTCCGGCAGCACTTCCCCCGTATCGGGGTTGATGATCTCGGGAATAAAATGATCCTCCTGTATGTGCATGCCCTGCTGCTCCTCGCACTCGAAGGAGACGCCCGGTCCTGAGATCTCCGTGAGCCCGTAGATATCGTACGCCTTGATGCCAAGCGATCTCTCGATATTCCTGCGCATCTCCTCAGTCCACGGCTCCGCGCCAAAGATGCCGGCTTTCAGCTTGATCTGATCGCGCAGTCCCCTCTCGTTGATCGACTCGCCGAGATTAGCCGCGTAGGACGGCGTACAGCAGAGGATCGTGGAACCCAGATCCGTCATAAACTGGAGCTGGCGCTCCGTGTTTCCGGAGGACATCGGCAGCGTGAGGCAGCCTACCTTGTGCGATCCGCCGTTGAGTCCCGGACCGCCCGTAAAGAGCCCGTAGCCATAGCAGACGTGGCACACATCGTCCTTTGTGCCGCCTGCGGCAACGATCGCACGCGCACAGCACTCCTCCCACACATCGATGTCCTCCTGTGTGTAGAACGCCACAACGCGGCGTCCCGTTGTACCGCTCGTGGACTGGATGCGCACGCAGTCTGAGAGCGGCACGCCCAGCAGTCCGTACGGGTACTGGTCACGCAGATCGTCTTTCGTGATAAATGGAAGCTTATGTAGATCCTCTATTCCCTTCACGTCATCGGGTTTCACACCCAACTCGTCCATTTTGTCATGATAAAATTTTACATTGTCGTACACAAATTTTACCTGTTCTGCCAGCCGCCCGCTCTGCAGAGCCTGGATCTGCTCCACCGGCATCGTTTCAATTTCCGGTTGATAATAGTTAGCCATTCATAACTCTCCTTCACTTTCATTATTTAAAGTAGTACACTCTTAAAGTTTAACACACTTTTTCAAAAATGTTAACACATTTTATATATATGATGGTATCTTTTTTGTCCGTTTCATTTTATACTGATGATATGTCTTATTTCAACCACAAAAATCAACCACAAAGGAGTGATCATATCATGAAGTACACAAACCCTATTCTTTCCGGTTTCCACCCTGATCCGAGCATCTGCCGGGTTGGCGGCGACTTTTATCTGGTGACGAGCAGTTTCGAATATTTTCCGGGGCTGCCGCTGTTTCACAGCACGGACCTTGTCCACTGGGAACAGATCAACCATATCCTCAGCAGGGACAGCCAGTTCACCCTGACAAAGGAGGCGCCGAACTGTCTGGGGATCTATGCCCCCACGATCCGCTGTCACGAGGGCGTCTACTACTGTATCGTCACAAATGTGGGCGGTCCGGCGGGCGGCAACTTCTTCGTCTACACCACGGATCCGTACGGCGACTGGTCCGACCCGGTCATGCTGCCCTT
>CAJUQU010000082.1:1829-13839 GCA_910588595.1 uncultured Lachnospiraceae bacterium
CTCTCTCTTTTTTGACGACGACGGCAAGGTCTACTACAGCGGCACCGACACAGGCGTCTTCATCGCGGAGCTGACACTGTCAAAAACGACTGTCGAAGACCAGATACAGATCCGCTGTGAGCACGTCGGCGAACAGATCTATGCGTGGAACGGTTCCGGCGGCAACAACCCCGAGGGACCCCACCTCTACAAGATCAACGGCATGTACTATCTCATGATGGCGGAGGGCGGCACCGAATACTGCCACATGGTCACGATCGCGAGAAGCGATTCTGTCTATGGTCCTTATGAAGCGTGCCCCCACAATCCGATCCTCACCAACCGCAGCACCGATCTGCCGATCAAAGCCGTGGGACATGCCGATCTGGTCGAGGATCAGAACGGGAACTGGTGGTCTATATGTCTTGGCATCCGTCCGCTGGGCTATCCGTTCCGGCACAATCTGGGGCGCGAGACCATGCTCGTCCCCGTCACGTGGGAACAGGGCTGGCCAGTCGTGGGCATGAACGGCGACGGTCACGTCGACGCCGAGATCGAGACATCACTGCTCCCCTGCACAGAGCCCGCATGCAGCACACCTACTGAGTGCAGCCGCTATCTCCCCGGCAGCAGTTTCACCGACACTTTCGACACCGCCGCCATGCACCTGTCGTGGAACACAATCTACAACCCGGATCACAGCTTGTATGAATTTACGGAAAACGGGCTGATCCTGCATGGAAATGAAAACGGTCTGTCGAGCAGCGACGTCAAATCGCTCATCTGCCGGCGCCAGGAGCATTTTGACTTCACGGCACGGCTGACACTCTCCATGGAGACCATCCCCGAGAACGGCGAGGCGGGTCTTGCGATCTACATGAACAACCGGCATCACTACGAGATCGCCATGACTGTGGTCGATCAGAAGCGCTGTCTGATCGTCCGGCGCCAGATCGGAAGCCTGCGCGCTGTGGAGAGCGTCATCGCATACGACAGCAGCACCGTCGTGCTACAGCTTACGGGCACGCGGGAATCCTACACATTTGCTTACTGCGGTGACGGACAGGACGCGCCCGTGACGATCGGATCCGGCGAGGCACAGTATCTCACCACGGAGGTCGGCGGCTGTTTCACAGGCAATTATATCGCTGTGTACGCCGCAAATGCAGATGCTGTTTGCAAAAAATTCTCTTATGATATACAATAGGTGATAACAACAGAATGAGGAGGTCTTTCATGAAATCAAACGTTTATTTTTCCAGGACTATCACACCCGAAAAAGTACTTGAGCTGTACCGGATGACAGGCAGGACACTCGACGGAAAGGTCGCTGTGAAGATCCACTCCGGCGAGGTCGGCAACCAGAACTTCCTGAAACCGGACTTCTGGAAACCTGTGATCGACCACGTCGGCGGCACTGTCGTAGAATGTAACACCGCCTATGAGGGCAGCCGCAGCACGACAGACCGGCATATGAAGACGATCCATGAGCACGGCTGGAGCAAATATTTTCACGTAGAGCTCCTGGATGCCGAAGGTCCTGATCTGGAACTTGCGATCCCGGACGGCAGGAAGATCAAGAAGAACTTTGTCGGGAAATCGCTTGCCGACTACGACTCCATGCTGGTGCTCTCACACTTTAAGGGGCATCCCATGGGCGGCTACGGCGGGGCGATCAAGCAGCTCTCCATAGGCATCGCCTCCTCCATGGGAAAAGCCTATATCCACGGCGCGGGCGACACGACCAACTTCTGGGGCACAGACCATGATTCGTTCCTCGAATCCATGGCGGACGCCGCATCGAGTGTCGTGGACTATCTCAAGGGAAATATCGTCTACATCAACGTCATGAAGAATATGTCTGTGGACTGTGACTGCTGTGCCGTGGCGGAAGATCCCTGCATGGCTGACATCGGGATCCTGGCTTCCCTGGATCCGATCGCGATTGACCAGGCATGTCTCGACCTCGTCTACGCGTCCGACGATCCCGGCAGAGACCACCTGCTCGAGCGCATCGAGTCCAAGAACGGCGTCCACGCGATCGAGGCTGCCGCAGCTTTGGGATTTGGCTCGCGCGAATACGAGCTCATCTCTGTAGAATAACATTTTTCCACAACAAAAGAGCACCCCAAAGTGCTCTTTTGTCATATGATATTAATTGTCATTATAGTTTTCCGCGTCGCTGACTACATTGTACACATCGATCCTCTGCAGGTCGATCTCCGGCATTCCGATAAAAAGCCCGCCGAACTCATATGTATCCACAACCTTCTCGATGCGGACGATCTCTATGAACGCGTGGATCACTTCCTTGGTCCAGATCGTCAGATACGCCTCGTACACTGCCCCCATATCCAGGATCTCATCACAGTAAAAGCCTATCCCTGTCTTGGAAACATTCTTGACATCCACTCCGATCTCTTCCTGCCTGCCTGAGTCAAGCCTCCTCACCAAAAGCTTTGACTGCAGATCAGTTCTCCTGCTCTTTCTTCTCTCTTCCATATCAACCATACTCCTTTGCAATATAACGATTTACTCATCCTGCGTTGGAAACACTTCCGCTTCGATCTCTACAGGGACTGCCTAGCCTGTATCAGTGCCAGACAAATTTTCGACGGCGATGCGGTGCATCGTCCAGGAATTTAAACGACGCAATAGTGCGAAACAGGCAGTTTACGAATCTAATTTCGGACCGGATAGCGCAATTGCTATACATACATCTTCTTATAATACAAAAATAGCAAATTATACCGTAAAAGTCAACACAGAATATCACTTGATGAAGCAGGCATCCCCAAAAGAAAAGAATCTGTACCGCTCCTGCACAGCTGCCCTGTACGCGTTCAGCACATGCTCACGCCCCGCAAGCGCTGACACGAGCATGATGAGCGTGGACTCCGGCAGATGGAAATTCGTGATCAGATTGTCGAGCACCTTGAACTGATATCCCGGATAAATAAAGATCTCCGTATCGCCGCTCCCGGCGGCAACTTTCCCGTCCGCACCGGCGGCGCTCTCTATGGTGCGGCAGCTCGTCGTCCCCACACAGACCACCCTGCCGCCCGCCTCTTTTGTGTTGTTTATGAGATCTGCTGCCTCTTTCGTCACCTGATAAAACTCGGAGTGCATATGGTGGTTTATGAGATTTTCCTCCTTGACGGGGCGGAACGTCCCAAGCCCGACATGCAGTGTGACATAGGCGGTCTTTACGCCCTTTTGCCGTATCCGCTCTAACAGCTCCTTCGTAAAATGAAGCCCGGCTGTGGGCGCTGCCGCCGAGCCTTCATATTTTGCATAGACTGTCTGATAGCGATCCCTGTCCGCAAGCTTGTGCGTGATATATGGCGGCAACGGCATCTCTCCAAGCCTGTCAAGCACCTCCTCAAAGATTCCTTCATACTGGAACTGTACGAGCCGGTTTCCTTCCTCAACCACATCGACGACTCTACCGGTGAGCAATCCGCCGCCAAAGCTTATGACAGCGCCTTCACGAGCTTTTTTCCCGGGCTTCACAAGCGTCTCCCACACGTCATTTTCACGGCGTTTGAGCAGGAGCACCTCGATCGCTGCTCCCGTCCCTGCCTTCTCGCCCATCAGTCTTGCCGGGATAACCTTTGTGTTGTTCAGCACAAGGCAGTCCCCCTCGTGCAGATAATCCACAATATCGGTAAATATCTTATGCTCGATCTCTCCTGTCTCCCTGTCAAGGACCAGCAGTCTCGAACCCGATCTGTCCTCGAGCGGATCCTGAGCGATCAACTCCGGCGGCAGCTCAAAATAAAAATCCTTCTTCAACAATTCTTTCATATATCACACTCTCTATGCCCTCAGCTCGATGCCAAGTCCCTCCAGACCGTTCAAAATCTTCTTCATAGCCCCAGACACATCGCTCTCCTCGAGAGTCCTGTCCTTGGCGCGGAAGGTGATCGAATAGGCAACCGACTTGTAGCCGGACTTGATCTGGCTTCCCTCATAGATATCAAACAGCTGGTACTCCTCTAATATTCTTCCGCCGCGCTGCTCGATCACCTTCTCGATATCACCCACAAGGATATTCTTGGGCACTACCATACTGATATCGCGCGACACTGCAGGATATTTCGCAATTCCCTCATATTTTCTGTCAAACGAAGCAAACGGAAGAATCTCCGGCAGATCCAGCACAGCGATATACACCTTCGCATCAATATCATAATTGTCCGCAACCTCAGGATGAATCTCACCCAGATAACCGATCACTTTGTCCTCATATCGGATCAACGCCTGGCGTCCCGGATGGAGGAACGTCTTTTCCGCTTTCGGATCACAGGACATTTTCTTCTTCATGCCAACGCTCTCGAGAAATTCCTCGACTACGCCTTTCATCGTAAAGAAATCGCCTTCCCCGTACATACCGAGCGTAAACTGCATCCGCTCATCCGGATAGTCAACTACCGGCAGACATTTGGGAATATAGATATTTCCCAGTTCATATAGGCGGACATTCTTGTTTCTGCGGTTGTAATTCGACGCCAGTGATGTCAATATGCCATTGAGCGAGATCGTTCTCATGACGGAGAAATCCTCACCCAGCGGATTTGCGATGGTCACAGTCTGCCGGAGCGGGCTGTCCGCCGGAATCAGCAGTTTGTCAAATACTTTTGGACTCTCAAACGAATAGCACATCCCCTGTGAGAATCCGCAATACTCTGCGATATCCCTCGCCTTTTCCTCAACCCGCAGCTTGAACGACAGTTTGCCAGTCGTCGCCTCGCCGGTCGGAAGTGTCGTCGGAATCCTGTCATACCCGTAAAATCTCGCAGCCTCCTCGGCGATATCCGCAAAACACTCGATATCCTGACGGAAAGAGGGTGCTGTGATCATACCTGTGCTCTTATCATATACAAGCTCTAACCTGTCAAAGATCTGGAGCATTTCCTCCTCTGAGATCTCTGTGCCGAGGAATCTGTTGATCCGCTCCGGCTCAAACCGGATCTGCTTTAATTCCTGAAAAGGTTCCCTGACATCGACGATCCCGCCGACTACCTCTCCGCAGCCAAGCTCCTCGATCAGCTGACATGCCCTGTTGATCGCAGCCTCTGCATTTCTCGGATCCAAGCCCTTCTCGAAAATGCCGGACGCGTCTGTCCTAAGACCCACTCTCTTGGAGGACTTTCTGATATTTGCCCCATTGAACGTAGCTGCCTCAAACAGTACCGTCTGCACGTCATCCGTGATCTTTGAATTCTCACCGCCCATGATACCCGCAAGTCCGATCTCCTTCTCAGCGTCGCAGATCATCAGCATCTCTGAGTCGAGTTTCCGCACCTGTCCGTCAAGCGTCTGGAACTCATCACCGTCTTTTGCGCGCCTCACGATGATCCTGTTTCCCGACACGTTATCCAGATCATATGCGTGCATAGGCTGACCGTACTCCATCATGACATAGTTTGTGATATCGACAAGATTGTTGATCGGACGGATCCCACACGCTGCAAGCCGTCTCTGCATCCATTCGGGTGACGGCGCGATCTTGATATTTTTGCACACTCTTGCACAGAAACGCGTGCAGAGATCCCTGTCCTTGATCTCCACTGAGATATAGTCATTGACATCCTCGTCATTTCCCCTGACTTCCACAACCGGCGGCACAAAAGGCTTTCTGAATGTAGCTGCAGCCTCCCTTGCGATTCCCAAGATGCTGTAGCAGTCCACACGGTTCGAAGTCACTTCATACTCTACAACCGTGTCATGCAGCCCGAGCACCTCAACCGCATCCTCCCCCGGTGTAACCGGCTTCTGAAATACATAGACACCGTCCTCCGGCGCCTCCGGGTACATCTCACGGCTAGAACCAAGCTCCTCGATCGAACACATCATACCGCAGGATTCGATCCCCCGCAGCTTACCCGCTTTGATCCTGATCCCGTCTTCGGGAAGAGATCCCCCGTCATGACCGCCTGCAACCCTTCCGCCGTCTAGAACCGTCGGGACATAATCGCCCTCCTTTAGATTCTGCGCACCTGTGACGATCTGCACCGTCTCTGTCCCTACATTGACCTGGCAGATGATCAGTTTGTCCGCGTCAGGATGCCGCTCGATCTTCTCGATGTGCCCCACGACGATCTTCTCAAGATTTTTGTCAAGCCGCTCAAATCCTTCTACCTTCGTCCCTGACAGCGTCATGGCATCACAGTACTCTCTGTCCTCACATTCAAGTTCGGGAACATATGCTTTAATCCACGATAATGGTGTATTCATTTCATCCTCCAATCTATGACACGTGTGTCATATTTCAATCTATTCTTACAGGTCTTTTCCCGCAGATGCATATCTTCGGATCAAAATCCCTGAGTCACAACCATCCAGATCAGACTGTCTGATCCAATATACTAAAATTGTTTCAGGAACCTGATATCATTCTCGTACAAGAGCCTCATATCATCGATCTCGTACTTTAACAGCGCGATTCGCTCGAGGCCGACACCGAATGCAAAACCAGTGTACTCCTCCGGATCGATATTGCACATCCGCAGCACTTTCGGATGGACCATACCGCATCCAAGAATCTCGATCCACCCCTCGCCTTTGCAGAAGCGGCATCCGCTCCCGCCGCACTTGAAACACGACACATCCATCTCAGCAGAAGGCTCTGTGAACGGGAAGTGATGCGGTCTGAACTTGACTTTAGTATCCTCGCCGAAGAGCTCCTTTGCAAACTCCGCAAGCGTGCCTTTCAAATCGGCAAACGTGATATTCTTATCGATCACGAGTCCCTCGATCTGATGAAACGATGGCGAGTGTGTCGCATCGACTTCGTCCGCGCGGAATACGCGTCCTGGAGCGATCATCCTGATCGGAAGTTTTCCCTTCTCCATCTCATGAACCTGCACGCCGGAAGTCTGTGTCCTGAGCAGGATATCGCTGTTGATATAGAACGTATCCTGCTCGTCCTTTGCCGGGTGATCGGCTGGAATATTCAGTGCCTCAAAATTATAGTAATCTTTCTCGATCTCAGGTCCTTCCACAACCTCGTAACCCATCCCGATAAAAATGCGCTCCACTTCCTCCAGGGCGATCGTATTTGGATGGCGGTGCCCTACCTTATTTCTCTGTGCAGGCAGTGTCACATCGATCACTTCCGCACGCATCTTCGCCTCGCGGAGCTTCCGCTCCATGTTTGCCCTCGCCTCGTCAAGTACCCGCTCAATCTCCTCGCGCGCATCATTGACAAGCTGCCCGATTTTTGGCCTGTCCTCGGGCGCTACATCCTTCATACCCTTCAGCACAGCCGTGAGCTCACCCTTTTTCCCCAAAAAACTGACACGAACGTCATTTAATTTATCCAGCGCTTCGCTCTCATTGATCTGCCGGATCGCCTCTGCCTTGATCTGTTCTAACTTCTCTTTCATCACCAATCTCCTTTACCTGCCCGTCAGCTTTTGCTGACATATTTCCTCTGGGTGCCCGTGTACAATCGAGCAGGGAAGAGCCATCTTCCCTACTCGCGCGCGGGGTGCGTGCAGCAACGCTGCTAATTTCCCTACGCACCCCTGCGCATAAAAAATCCCCTGTAGAAATCATTCTACAAGGGACGAAAAACCGCGGTACCACCCATGTTCCTATCATATATAGACTACAGTTTTACCTGTCAGCTGTATATCATAGACACTCAAATGACGTAACGTGTCACTCCGGCTTCCCCTACAATGCTGCCTGACCGACAACACTTCAAAAAAGCTGCTCCGGTGGGAACTTTGATATCATATCTGAACTGAGGAGGCTTTCAGCCGGTGACCTCCAATCTCTGACAGAAAATATGACACTACTTACACCTTCATTGCATTTTGATATTTAAATATTATAGAAAACGAAGATACCCTTAACGTTCGCTATATTTATCTTTGAAAAATATAATATGTTATATGACAGGAAATGTCAAGCCCCAAAACAAAATTTATTTGAGCCGGCTATACAGAACCTCCATCTTTCCGTACTCTGTCGTGATCTCAAGAATCACACTGTTGATAATATTGTAAGCCGTGTCATTATACTCATGGACATACAGGTCACTATTGAACTGTATCCCGCCAGTTCTGTTCTTCTCGATCGGTCCCATGGCATACGTCGTGATAATATTTCCGATCTCCGTAAGCGCTGACCGCCCGATCTCATCAAGAAAATCCAAGTGCGGAAGTGCCATTCCACTGATCTTGTTATACAGGATCCCGGCAAGCTGCTCAGACATACCATACATAAACAAATGTTTGTTGTCGCCTTCTGCGACTGTCCGGACAATGATCCCTCCGTCCACATTTCCTTTGTAAATGCAGTTCTTCACACCCAATATCGGGATATCATACATCTCCGTGAGCAGTTTATATGCCACTTTTTCGATAAAACTCTCCATATCCGCAAATGATTCGATATCCTGCAGCGGTACATTCTTTAATATCTTCCGATCACAGACACAGACATGGTTGACAAGCCACGCAAGCATCGTTCCGATAAAGCTCTTTAGATTCTTGGCAGAAAAATCTCTGCCCAGCATCTCCTTGTACGACTGAACTGTGTTTTTGAAATCCATATGTATCTTGATATGCTGTGCATAGCTCACATATTTCTTTTCCCTCTGCAGCGCCTCCTCGGTGTCAAAATGAAAAACCGTGTAGCTCACCAGAAAATCAATGATCTCCATGCATTTTTGCTGATTACTGTTCTTATCTTTGCTCTTGGCGATCTCCAGAAGTTCCTCGATCTTATCAAACAGCTGACGATGCTGTTCGTCGATCTTGTCAATCCCTACCCTGTACTCTTCTTTCCACAAACCAGCCATGTTGTTATCCCCCTTGTCACACTTTTGTATTTCATAGAACATGAGCATTCTAAACATAAAATAATATAGCACCAATTGGAAAATTTATCAAGAATTCTCCTAAATATATTCATCCACATAGCCATCTGAGATCCACTTGTTGATCAAAGCACCGCCAAAAAAGATATACATACAAAAGTACAGCCAGATCATCACGATCACGATACTTGTCAGGCTTCCATACATGGAAAATCCGCCAAAATAATCAATATAGACAGAAAATCCAAAGGAGTATAGGGTCCAAACAACCGACGTGACTACAGCCCCGGGATAGTGGTCCTTCCATGAAACCTGATTGTTTGGAAGCAAACTGTACATCGTGCAGAACACAATGGAAATCATACCCGCGACAAAAAGATGCCGTATCCATCCGAAAACCCGCCACAGGCTTGCCACAGGGCCATTGTCCGGAACCACCCACTTTGCCAGTGTATTTCCAAAGACAAGGACTCCCGCCGAGAGCAGTATCGCAAGCAGCAGGAAGACCGTATAAAACGAAGCTTTCAGCCGCAGGAGAATATATCCCCTGGTCTCTTCCACCTCGTAAATATGATTCAGCCCCCTGATCAGTGCCAGCACACCTTTCGACGCCGACCACACAACCACTATCGCGGAGACTGACAGCAGCGTCACCTGATTCCCGTGATAACTGTCAACGATACTGAGCAGGAATCGATATATCTTCTCGGGAATAACAGCCTGAGAGATATTGACGATCTCCCGCTGACTGACCAGCTCATGCGGCAGTATACCGCTGACGATCATCACCATCGGTATCACCGACAGAAACAAAAAGAACGCAGCACCAGAGGCATAGGTTCCCACCTCTGCCTCCTGAAAGGTTCTGCGCATTTCCTTCTGTAATCTGTATATCTTTGATATCACTGACATTTATCGAGCTCCCCGATATCCATTATGCTTCCATTATAATAATATGCCAAGATCTGTGCAGCGGTTAATCCTCTGCCAGCCAGACCTTTCGCCCCGTTCTGTGACATGCCGCATCCATGCCCAAAGCCTGCACCATGTATTATGACTTGTTTTAAATTATCCCCCTTTTCTTCGTTATTATCATATATTTTTTCTATGTAAAAATATGCACTGGGAAGGATATCGCCCAAAATATAACTGCTGCCGTCATTCTTCGTCACGACAGTCTGTGCCACGCCAAGTGCCTGCCTGACCGCATTCTGCGTCATGACACTCACCCGGAAATGCTCTGTCTCGATCATGATGCCTGCCACCATGCCGCTTTTCCTGCGGCTCAATATCCTGATATCCATGACTGCATTCTCATTCGGAAGCTGATCAGACGATAGGCTGCGCGACCGGATCTTCACCGTGCCAGGCTGGGACTGCGAAAGCGCATAGAGCTTCTGCAGAAATTTTTTTAGATCCTCCCCGTCGAGCGGTCTGTCATATTGCCAGCGGTACCATGCCTCATGATACTCTACATCCTCCGTATTTCCGCTGTCAATATATCGCTTGTATGCCTCCTCTCCCTCCTCGCTGTTCGACGCATAGACCTCCTCCCCTGTCTCGATCAGGTAGTCGTCCGCTGCCGATGCCGCATCCCCCCACACACGTGCACCGCCGTTGTATCCCCCCGAAGTCGAATAGTAGAAACTCTCCACAATCTCACCATCGTATGCAAGGACCTGATCTCTGGTCTCATCGACCGCATTGACCGCGCTCTGTGTCTCCTCACAATTCATATAAACCTGAAATGCCGTGCTGTCGTCCATGTGCGCTCTCCATTCCGGATAAGCGTATCTTTGCTTGTGAAAGTATGTATAGGTTCTGGCGCTGACCGCCTGCGCTTTCAATGCCTCATCCGGATATGTGGACGGCATCTCGCTCGGAACCACGCCATAGAGATACTCCTCCACCAACAGTTCATTGACCACGACAATCCCCTCAGCGGTATAATAGCATTCCAACCTGCCCCGATATCGTGCAGGACTGTTTCTGCCAAGGTTTGTGATCTGGATCTTGCCATTATTGTTTCCGGTGATACAGATCATCTGGTTCTCCTCAAAGTCCTTTGTGTGCAAAACAAGTTCCGAATCCGGCGCATAGTCCGTGATCTCTTCATTATGCGAAACGGTAAATCCTTCCTCGCACATAATGTGAAGCTCCGTGTGATAGATCCCCTGATAATCCTGATTCATGAGCAGAATCCTCACATCCTCGTCAAATGGTGTCTCCGGAATCGTTTCCTCCATTGCGATCTCTTCGGCTGTTTCATCAAGATTCGCTTCTGTCTCCTCCTCTTCTACTACTGTCTGATCGATATCCGCATCAGGAAGCTGGACACTGCATCGATACAGGCCAAGCGCGATCACGGTCCAGACAACAACGATCAGCAGTTTTTTGGAGAACCCTTTTACATAAAATATCTTCCATTCCTCCCGCTCATCATGATATCTTCTTTGAATGGCATATGTACAAAAGTACAGGGTTGAAAGTGATTCTCATATTCCCTTCAACCCTGTACTTATACCACAAAAGCAGCCCGCCAGGGCTGCTTTGTTTCTTGTGTATCCCCGAAACGCCGGCTCCTGTATTTTGACTCCTAGCCAATGCTAGGTGGGCAACCGCAATCTTTCTCGCTGCCTTCCCCTGGCCAAAATCGGGGGGCATGACATTGATCAGACAATGTAGGAATCCCGTTTAAAGTGATGTAGGTTCAAAATGACAAGAGTTATCGTACATTTCAGATTAATTATAGTATACCCTATCGTTTTAAAAATATCAACCTTTAATCCTATTGAATCTTTACTAATATTTTACAGTATTTTTTTGTCATTTTACATATAGACATTCTAAGAACTGCGTGCATAGAACTTGTACACTCCTTTGCCTGCATTCTTTACATCATAGAGCACCTTGTCAGCCTCTTTTACGATCCTCTCAAGTTCAGCCTCTGACATCAATGATTTTCTGCCGCTGATACCAATCGAACAGGATATCTGATGCTCTATAGGAATATCAATATTCTTTCCGATCTTGCGCCGTATCGCGGCAACAAAACCACCCTCCCGCTCGATCTGACTGTAAATGTTTTTTGCGATCTGACTGACATATGCCTTATTGTCCGTGTACACTGTGATCAAAAACTCATCTCCGCCGTACCGCGTCACAAAGCCATGATCGCCCACCTCTTTCTGAAAGATC
>CAJUQU010000083.1 GCA_910588595.1 uncultured Lachnospiraceae bacterium
CAGACGTGTGCTCTTCCGATCTGCCTCCTGCGTCAGACTAAAATGATGCGGCGTCGCCTCCGCGTGAATGTTGTTCATGCCAATGGCATATTCGCTGCCATTACCTTGCACTGCCGCTTTCTTTTTCGCCTGTCTGACAAGCTCCACACCTTCTTTTGTACTGATATGCTGGATATTCAAAATAGCACCTGTTCTCAATGCGATCTCCAGATCACGCTCGATCAGCGATATCTCTGCCTCCCTCGGTGAGCCGCCGATCCCGTAGTACTTTGACGCTTTTCCCCTGTTTACACCGTTGTTTGCAATCAATGCGGGATCTTCTTCGTGAAGGCTGATCGGTACTTTTAACAACGCCGCGCTCATCATGGCACGCTCGATCAATTCCGTATCCATGATCGGAATGCCATCATCCGTAAAACCCACTGCCCCTTTCGCCAGCATCATCTCCATATCTGTCAGTTCTTTCCCCGCCATCCCTTTGGTCACAGTGGCACAGGTGTATATCCTTAAATCTGTCTTTTTCCCTTTTTCGATCACGTATGTCAGTGTATCAATGTTGTCTACAGCGGGCTTCGTGTTCGCCATCAGGACCACGCTCGTAAATCCACCCTTGAGTGCTGCCCTGGCACCCGTCTCGATGTCCTCCTTGTGCGTGAAGCCCGGGTCTCGGAAATGCACATGTACATCCACCAGCCCTGGTGCCACAACACATCCTGACGCGTCGATCACCTCGCAGTCCGCAGCGGATCCGCCATTGTACATTTTCAGATCATTCTCTGTTATCTCTTTTGCAATGCTCAAAATCATCCCGTCCTTCACCAGAATGTCTGACGGCTGCTCTATTTTGTTTTTCGGATCAACGACCATACCGTTTTTGATCAACATCATCTCTTTGTACCCCTCTTCCAATTCCTCACATCATAGATCTGCAGTGCACACTCAGAAACCGACCCGTCTTCGCGCGATCAAGATGCCAGACAGCAAATTGTCCGAAACTTACGATCTGATATATTACGTTTATGCACTGCCACTGTTATCGTGGACATTATACCATATATTTTACTTAAATTCTATCATCTTATCCGCAATATTCTCAGTCTTTACCACGATATACGGACGTGTCGGCGTCTTCGTCACATTCTCTGCCTTTCCCGGTCCGATCAGCGTCGTGTCAATGACCAGCGTATCCTCCGTCTCATAAAATGCGTTGACACTGATACTGTACCCGCCGCTAGGCTGCTCGCCGTATCCGACTGCTATGTAGAGCTCCTCCCCCAATGTGTAGCTGATCTGGAATGGGTCCGCATACTTCTCCGCTATGATATCTTTTAGTGAATCCGGCTGCTGGTCTTCCCCGACCACCGTGAAATCAATATCTTTGATCTTATCTTCTGGTATTTCCTCCTTCTCACTACAGCCAATTGTCCCCAGAACCAGAAACGCAGTCAATATTGCAAATACGACCCCTCTCTTCCATTTCTTCCTTCTCCTCATCAAATGCAGCAAATTCATAAATGTATCCATTTTTCCTCCTAAAACCAAACGATATCAACGAACTTATTTATCTATAATTATGACTGAATTCAAAAAGATATACGTTTTCGGTTGATTTTACCCGCAAAAATGTATAAGATATATTATTGGTAGATTAATTTGGAAAGGTATGGTATTTTTATGATTCGATTGATTCTTGTGGCAGGCTTTGTCATTCTCTTTCTCATACTGAGCATTCCGATCATGCTCGTGGAATGGATCATCGGCAAATATAAACCTGATGTCAAGAGCCGCTCCAGCCTTGCGATCGTCAATTGGGCATTCCGCTGCGTCCGCTTTCTGGCAGGCGCAAAAGTGGATTATATCGGTGAGGAAAATATCCCGTCAGACACTCCTGTGCTCTATATCGGAAACCACAGAAGCTTTTTTGATGTCGTGCTCACCTACATACGCGTTCCCCGCCCCACGGGCTATATCGCAAAGAAAAGCATGGAAAAAGTCCCTCTGCTCAATATCTGGATGCGCAACCTCCACTGTCTGTTCCTCGACCGAGAAAATATCAAGGCTGGTATGCAGACCATTCTCGCCGCTATAGACCTGATGAAGAACGGCAAGTCCATCTGTATCTTTCCCGAGGGAACCAGAAACAAGGAGGAGGGTACACTCCTTCCCTTTCACGAAGGAAGCTTTAAGATTGCCGCAAAAGCAAACTGCCCGATCGTTCCCATGACGATCAACAACAGTGCCGCCGTCTTTGAAAACCAGTTCCCATGGATTAAAAAAGCACATGTTATTATTGAGTACGGCAAACCGATCTACATCAAGGAACTTCCCAAGGAACAGCAGAAGAAGCTGGCACCTTATGTGGAGGAGATCATTATGGAGACATATAATAGAAATAAGGACAACATATGATAAGGAACTGTAGAAAAATAACTGACACATGATCATAAAACAGTCATGCTAACTGTTTTATGATCTCCTCGAAATGCATCCCGTGAGACGCTTTGACCAGCACGATATCACCGTCGTGAACGATCTCTCCGATATCCGCAGACAACGTTTCCTTGTTCTCATAATAGTACAGTCTTACAGCCGGATTCTCCACACTCCTGGCGCCATCGTACATGTTTCTGCACAATTTCCCCACACAGACTATCACATCGATATCCTTCTGCGCCGCGTAGACACCAACCTCGCGGTGCAGTGCCGCCTCGTCGGCGCCAAGCTCAAACATATCCCCGAGAATCGCAGCCTTGCGCATCTTCTTATGCCGTCGAGGATGCGCTGTGTCAACTGAATCATCGCTTGCAGCCGAGATATCTGCCGCATTCGGATCACCTGCCAGATCCATGACATCTGTCATATGAAGCAGATCGATCGCCGCTTTCATCGAGACAGGATTGGCGTTGTAACAGTCGTCGATCAATATCAGCCTGTCAGTGCGGATCACATGACTCCTGCCTCCTACGGCTTCCACATCACGGATTCCAGCCTGAATCTGTCTCGGAGACAACCCAAACAACACTCCCACCGTTGTCGCGGCGAGCGCATTGTACAGCATATGCTCACCAGGAAGCGGTATCTGTGCCGCAAAGACAATATCATCGCCTGACCCCCTGAGGTGTTTCCTGATATGGATCCGCACCCGGCTGCCCATTAACCCTCTGTTCTCATAATTGTCCGCATAAACTGCACTGTTATCCCCGCTGCCGAAAAACACAGGAATGCTCCCTTTGACTTCCCTGATCGTGATCAGCCGGTCATCGTCACCATTGAGGCAGATCCGGGCACCTTCCTGCATAAAATCAAATATCTCTGTCTTGGCTCTTAGGATCCCGTCCCTTGTCCCGAGATTTTCAAGGTGGCACTGTCCGATATTCGTGATCAGGCACACATCCGGTCTTGCGATCTTACTCAGTCTGTGCATCTCGCCAAAATCACTAATCCCCATCTCCAGGACTGCGATCTCACAATCTTCACGGATCTGGAGCACTGTCAGCGGAAGTCCTATTTCGTTGTTAAAATTCCCTTCTGTCTTCAATACGCGGAAACCTTTTGACAATACACTTGCCACAAATTCCTTCGTGCTGGTCTTTCCGACACTCCCCGTGATGCCTACCACTTTGATGTCAAGCTGTCTTCGGTAATACTCCGCCACATCCTTTAACGCCTGAAAACTGTCCTCCACGAGGATGTAAGCCCCCTTTGGATCTCTTGGCGCTTTCTCACAGATCACACCAAGTGCACCGGCATCAAAAACCTGATCGATAAAGCTGTGCCCGTCAACACGCTCACCGCGCGTCGCGATAAAGATGTAATCTTTTCCCACCTTACGGGAGTCGATCACGACACCCGCTGCACACCTCCTGGCAATGTCCACATCGCAGGTTTCCGGCTGCACCTCTATGTGAAGCGTTCCCTTCACTGCCTCCGCGATATTTTTCAGTGTCATATTTTTCATGGCAGCCCTCCATTTATTTGATCATTGTCTATATCTAGTACAGCATTGCATTAATAATCGAGTAAATACCACCTGCTATCCGCGCCCTCTGCACACCTTCAAAGCTAGACGCAGGGTCCACTACGCCGTCGCTTTGAAGGCGCACAGATGACACGAATATCAAGCGCTATTTACTTCAATATTAATGCAACGCTGTACTAGACCATTCAGCATTCTCAAAGCTGCAGTATCAAGTGATACAATAGCCTATCCAAACAATTATTTATATTTTTCCACGGAGCTGTCAATGATCCGCTGACACAAATCTTCAAAATTCATACCGACTACTGCCGCCTCCTGCGGGAGCAGCGATGTCGGCGTCATCCCCGGCAGCGTATTTGCCTCGAGACAATAAAATTGATATTCGTCGTCCATGCGGAAATCCATACGGGCATATGTTTTGAGCCGCAGTGCCCTGTAAACTGTCTCTGCACAGGACTGCATCGCGCGCGTGACATTGGCGTCCAACTCAGCCGGGCAAGTTTCCACAGTCGCCCCCGCCTGATACTTATTTTTGTAGTCATAGAAGCCTGCCTTCGGTGCGATCTCTATCACAGGAAGCGCTTTCCCGTCAATGACACCGATCGAGAACTCCCGCCCGTCTATGTACTGCTCGATGATCACCCGGTCCTCAAATACATACGCCTTTTCCAGCGCTGTGTCAAGCTGATCCCTGTCATCTGCGCGGTATACCCCTACACTGGAACCACCGCAGTTTACTTTCACGATACAGGGAAAAATATTCCATGTGTCTATCAGCTGCCGCTCGTTTTTACAGATCGTGATCCCCTTCGGCGTCGGTATCTTGTATTTGTGAAAGAGCTCCTTTGAAATCGCCTTATCCATGGCAAGTGCGCTGGAGAGATAATCCGTGCCGGTGTACCTGATATCAAGGAGATCAAACATCGCCTGGATCTTTCCGTCCTCACCGTTCTGTCCATGGAGCGCCAGAAAAACAATATCCGACTGAGCGCAGATTTTAATGACATTGGGTCCTATAAAACAGTCCGGATTCTCCTTTCTAAGTGCCTTGACCGCACTGATATCCGGATTAACTTCTGATATCTTTCCAAATTTCTCACTCCAGTCACGATCCTGGGCAAAGATATTGCCGGTTTCCCCCTCATAACCGAGGTACACATCCAGAAGCACCGCCTCGTGCCCCTTCTTCCTAAGCGCATGATAGATCATAGACCCTGTAACCAGTGACACATCGCGCTCTGTACTGATTCCGCCTGCCAAAATTACGATTCTCATTTTCATTCCCCCACTCATCTCTGTCGCGATAAACGCCTATTCCTCTAATTGAGTGATATTTCCGATCATATCACTCATGCTAAAAAGCATGATACCCTTCCACTCAAAACGCTGCATCTGCGTGCCATCTGCTCCTATATAACTGATTCCGCCCTCATTAAGCCCACCCATATATTTTATGGTATTCTCGATAATAACAGTATATTCCTTACTGGGAGTCATATAGTTCACAAAACTCAAGTGAAGCATATTGGATATACTTTCCTCGACCGTCCTCGTGCCTGTGCCAAAGATACTGTCCTGTTCAACCTCCTCACAGATCGCTTCCACCCGATCGACCATATCCCTCATAATATATGTGCATAGATCCCTGTCTGTGCCTTTTGCCGCGCTGATATACGCCAGCACACCATAAAAAACAAAACCTTCGCTGGAATAATCCTGTGTCTTTTCCCGCAGGAACTGCTCTGCGATCGTCTTGTACTCCGCGCTGCCCTCAGCCTTAAACAACTGTGCCGCGGCATAAAAACGTGCCATCTTTTCGCTGTCAGTCTCACATGGCTGTTGCTCGAGCCAGCTCCACGCAGCATCTGCCGCCTGCTGGTACTCTCTGCTCACATTTGCCTCATAACGCCCAAACATATCCCGGCTCATTGCCATAATACCGCAAAACGCCGCTGTTGCATTATAATCACCGTACATGCTTCCATCACTTTTCTGTCTGGAACTCAGCCACTTTCCCATGTACAACAACTGCGTCACGAGCTGCTGATCCTGCTCTCCCTGATCCAAATGCTGGTATGCCGCCTCAAAAAGCGCCCCGTTACACTGCAGCGCATACATGACCTCATGCATCCCGAAGCTCATATCACATACACCTTCCGGACTTTCCTGCATGTTGGAATCAGAAAAATTTTTTAGCATACTCAAAAACAGATTTTCGTATATATCCTCAGCGATCACAAACGGATAAGACTGTCCAACGATATCTGTATGAATATAATAAGTTCCCGCTTCATCGAAGACCGTAAAATCTCCCACACTCAGAACCTGTCCGCTCAGCGGGTCAACCTCCCCGCGCGGTATGATCCCTGTATAGACCACCTCACCGTCGCTGCTTCGCACGACATCAAACGTCTGCCCATGACGATCCCCTGCAAATATCACCTTTTTTTCTCTGCCCGACGCATATCCTGCAACATCAACATAGATGCTCGGTCTGCTCACAGGCAGAACAACCCCATATGACGCGAGCACGGAGCCATGATTTCCCTTCTCTGCCAGACCTGGCTGCTGTGCTATGTCTGGCGTTTCCGCCCCGCTTCCCTGGTGTGTGTCCGACTGCTGTGTATTTTTGTGGTTTCCACAGGAACTTGTCACAAACATTGCTATTAAGATGATGCAGCAAACATAATATTTGCATTTTTTCATTTTTCAACAGTCCCTTTTACTGCATTTTACTTCGTTCCATCTCATTATTCTACACGTATTTTTCTAACAAGTAAAGCATTTACTTATGAAATCCCTTTAAATTCGTAACAGTTCAACCTTGGCTTCCTGTTACAAGCATCAAGCCATGCAAAAACCGCTTCGCGGATGTCAAAGCCACGTACCGTGGCTTGATGCATCTAGGCCACTATGCTTTCTCACTGACTTCGCAGCGCAGTGCGAAGTCCTGGGCTGAACTGTTACTTAAATTCCTACTTCCCTGTAGCAGCGCCTGAGAGATCTCACACAACGATCAATGGGGCATCTTTTTAACAGAAAATATCAACCTCCACATTCAGCTTCCCCTTGCGTGTCTCACCTGATATCCCGGCAAACTGGAATCTGCCAAAGCCCCGCACCGTCACTTTGTCCGCCGGTTTTAACTGTCCGCCGTTGTTCTCACTCAACCTGCCATTTACAAAGACTTTCTTTGCCCGGAAAAGTTCCACGCTCTCACTCCTGGACAAATTATAGACCTTCGCCGTGATGCTGTCAGCGCGCACCGCACTGACCTGAACATTCTTGCGCTCCAGCCTCGTGACAGTGCTCTCTGGTATTTTCTCTGCGATCCGGCAGCGGACATTCGTATGTCTGACCTGAACCATGTTTTCTGTGATATACGGTGCCATTTTTTCTGTACAGAACAGGAAAGCATGTTTTCCGTCAATGATGATATCTCCGAGCGTACTGCGCTCAATGCCAAGATTCATCAGCGCTCCCAGATAGTCCCTGTGTCCAAGCTCCTCGCCGAACTTTTCAACAAGCGGTGCGATCTCAATGCACTGGATCGGAAAGCGCTCCTCATATCCGCAGAACTCCTCGCTGCCAAAGCGCAGCATCATGCGCTCGCAGTCCGCAGTACCGCCAAACTCCGTGACAGGCACATAGGAAAGATCACGTTCCATGTGATAATAGACATCAAGCTCTGCCGCCGACAAAAAGCCCGTAAATAAATATTGGCTGTTATTGTATGATTTGTCCGCCAGCTCGCTCAAACGTTTTCTCAATAAAATTTCATCTGAATCCATACTCAGTATCCCTCTCTAAAACCTTTTTATGTTAGTCTCTTTCCATTGCCTGCAAATAATCCCTATCCCACAAGAGGATCTTTAGTTTTCGCGCTGCCTGCACTGCCGGTTTCGTAAAATACTGGTTTGTCAGCACCGCCCCGACCATTCTGTCATAGTAATCCCTTCCCGCGTAGGCTTCCTGCACCGCCTTGATGCCCACAAGCCCGGAGTAGCGTTTGCACTGGATCGCGTAGGTAACGCCATCCTTCTCCGCAAGGATATCGACGCCGTAATCGCCGCTGCTGCGCGTGACCTTCACATCGACAAAGCCGTCTGCCGCGAGCAGGTCTGCGCAATAGTATTCAAAATCAAATCCGTCCATCGTGTCAAGTTCTCTGCGTCTGGCACTGGCGCGAAACTGCCGGCAGACCAGCACGCCCACCGCCGTAACCAGCACGATTCCGGCAATTATCACTATTAATGTAAATATCTGCGTGTTCATTTGTGACTCCATCTCGTTTCCATGTCCTGTATCTATATTTTTATTGGTTTTGTACATTCTTTTTCACATGTTGTCAATGAATGGATTTATTTTACCACACAAATGTTTGTATCACAAGTTATTTCGTAAAAATATTTCACTTTTAGATTTTCCTCTTTACAAATCGCGCGTATTGTTGTATAGTTCGATTGTTACAACGATGATCATTTCAATCATGCAGAGTAGAATCGCGTGCGTCAAGTGCCTTGTGAACAGGGAGTTGTCACAGGGACGAAAAAAGAAATACTTTCCATTTTCTTTTGCGGTACGAGGTTCGCATCCCGCTGCTACATATTTGACTGTTTAAGATGACGGAGCAATTTTCTGATTTCTTAAGTCTCATTTGTGTAGTTTCAGGTTACTGCATAAAGGAGGCTGTTTTTATGCAAAAAATCACGAAACTAGGCTCAAAACTCTATTTGAATTCTTTCAAGGAGCTGAAAGTCACCCACAATCTTGTGCTGTGTGGTCTGATGGCGGCGCTCGCAGTCGTGCTCAACTACACCACATCCATTTTTATCACACCCAATATCCGAATCGGTTTTTCCGGTCTGCCAAACCGTGTGATAGAATATCTGTTTGGCCCCTGGGTCGGCTCCATCTTCGGCGCCACGCTCGATATCCTGAAATATCTGCTGAAACCGGACGGCGGTGCTTTTTTCTTCGGCTATACATTCAATGTCATGGTCGCAGGTGTGATCTACGGCTCTGTCCTGTACAAGAAGCCCGTGAGGATCTGGCGCATTTTTATCGCTGAATTACTGACTAAGACGATCGTTAACTGCGGTCTGAACACGCTGTGGCTTGCTGTATTGAACGGAAACGCTTTTATGGCGATCCTGCCCGCGCGCGTGATCAAAAACATCATCATGCTGCCGATCGACACAGCGATCCTGTTCTTTGTGCTCACTTTTGTCACAAAACTCGTGAACATGCCGGAGTTTCGCCGATACCGGCGAGACGGGTCAGAATGACAATGTGTAGAATATCCCTTCGTTCTTCCTTTTTTTGCCGAACTCAAATTAACTCTTTTTTCACCCACAAATGTGTGTTAGAATATATACATCAGCACTTTGTGAACGACTTTTCTTGCAGAAGGGGTACATATATGAACGAAAATGATAACTTTATTTTTGATGAATTGAGACTTCTTGTAGACAGATCAGCGCTGATATGGCTGACTTTTATGACAGGTGTGTCACTGATGATCGGTCTGCTCTGTCTTGCCGGTGCACTGCCGCCTGCAGCGCTCTGGTCGCTGGCGTGGATCCTCCCGACAGGGATCTGTCTGTGGCTTGTGGTATGCCACTATCACAAAAGGGCAAAGATCCTTGCCCAGAAGCAGCAGATCTCCATGATGGCATATCACGCCAAGCAGGTACTGGAGCATCTGCAGCAGCAGATCCCTGATACCCTGATCACGGACAGCCGGATCAAAATGCGCTATCTGGCACGCCACGGCATCGACATCGACGCTGCGATGACAAGACTTGGGCACAATGTAGAAAAGTACAATGAACTGGCAATGGCATTCTTGAAAAACAGTGACAAGTACGAGGACGCACTCTATGATCTGATGCAGCCAGACACGCTCATGGAATATGGTGCCCATGCACATATCCTGAGAGTCAAGGCGAACGAGCTGGGGCTTGTCACCCTCACAGACACTGCTTTTTTTCACGAGATCGAAGCTTACGCCGGCGACCTGGACGTGATACGCGACAATTGGAAAAAACTCTCCTTTGAGCTTGACGAATCCTACGGTATCTTAAGTGAATACGTGAAATCACTTGCCCTGAAGGATGACGCCATCGACAAGGACGGAAATCACATGTCCTTCAAGAAATGGGGCGAACAGCTTCAGGAGGCGTTTCAGGCACTTGAGACTTACGATACCCAAAAAGCAAAAACAATACTAAACGAACTCGTCAGATTCCCGATCGACTCTGATATCACCAAGGCGTTAAAAGGGATCATCTCAAATATTGACGAAATGATGGCTGTTTAAAAAACGACCGCTAGAGCGGTCGTTTTTTATTCTCCGTCAAACAATGCCTTTTCAAGTTCCTCGATATCACTCGCATTTGGCGTGTAAACATTGTCGATAAGCTCGATGCGGATCGTCAGGGAAGCTGCCGCATCGTACTGCACCTCTGCCAGCACAGTCTCCATGCTGGTCTTAAACTCACTGTACACCGCTGCCACCATTTCCTCCTCGGCAGGCGCCTCCGGTGCCTGTGCCCACTCATCCATCATTGACGTCACATTTTCCTGATGAATCGCCAATGCTGGTTTGAATATGTTCATTTTCTCATAACTTACCGTCACGATATAGGAACCATCGCTCTGCCTCTCGGCATCCTCAACTGTATACCGGACTTTCCCGAGCATGTCCATATAGATCTGACGAAAATCTTCCTTGTATTCATCGGAGACACCAAGTCTGCTGCAGAAAACACCTACCCCTGTATCTATCCCCTGTTTATAGAGTGCCTGTGCCTCCTCCTCCGTTCCCAGCTTGATCTCAACAAAAGCTTTCGAATCGTTTTTATACGATGTATCCAGAAGCGCCTGCAGATATGTCCTAACGCTTTTATCTGATGTGCAGCCGCTGACAGTGCCAATGATCAGCACACCTATTAATAGAAGCAATATTTTAGTTACTTTTTTCTTTATTAATGTATTTTCCATCTCATTCTCCAAATCGAGCAGAGAATGTGCTTTTCCCTGCCTGTACCATTGCGCCATGCGCATGAAAGTCAAAACGCATATCCCGCTTTCTTGAGATATGCGTTCTGCTGCTATCCGACTAATATGATCCGCTGTAGAGCATATCTGGCTAACCCTCCAGCTCCACCTTGTCAAGATGCCAGATCTCATCCACATACTGCTGGATCGTTCTGTCCGAAGTGAACTTGCCAACCTTTGCCACGTTGAGCATGGCGCTCTTTGCCCAGCCAGTCGTCTCCTTGTAAGCTTTCTCCACTCTCTTCTGCGCTTCTGCATAAGAACGGAAGTCCTTCAGGATAAAGTAACGGTCAGCCTTGTCCGTATCCAGTGTGTTGAGCAGGGAATTGTACAGACTTCTGAAAAGCTCCCTGTCCTCCGAGTACGTTCCGTCCACAAGCTGGTCGACTACCTTTTTGATCTCAGGATCACTATTGTAGATATCCATCGGTTTGTAACCGCCATTGTTCTCATAGTTGATGACCTCGTCTGAGCTCAATCCAAATATGAACGCATGTTCCACTCCTACTTCCTCAACGATCTCCACATTGGCACCGTCCATCGTACCAAGTGTCAATGCACCGTTGAGCATAAACTTCATGTTGCCTGTTCCGCTTGCCTCCTTGGAAGCCGTAGAAATCTGCTCGGAGATATCTGCCGCCGCGAAGATCAGCTCTGCGTTGGATACCCTGTAATCCTCAATAAATACAACCTTGATACGATTCTTGACGATCGGGTCATTGTTTACCTTATCCGCCACCGCATTGATCAGTTTGATGGTCAGCTTCGCGTTCTTGTAACCAGCCGCCGCCTTCGCGCCAAAGATAAATGTCCTTGGATAGAACTCCATACTCGGGTTCGCCTTCAGCTCGTTATACATGTGCATCACATGAAGGATATTGAGCAGCTGCCTCTTGTACTCATGAAGCCTCTTCACCTGCACGTCAAATATGGAATCCGGATCAACTGTGATACCATTGTGCTCCTTGATATATTTTGCCAGACGCACTTTGTTCTTGCGCTTGATCTCCATAAATTCTTTCTGTGAATCGGGATCATCCACATACTTCGCGATGCCCTCGATCACAGGAAGATCCACGATCCAATCCTCCCCTACCTTGTCTGTCACCCAGTCTGCAAGGAGCGGATTGGCGTGAAGCAGGAAACGTCTCTGCGTGATACCGTTTGTCTTGTTGTTGAACTTCCGCGGGAACATCTCATAGAAATCCTTGAGCTCCTGATTCTTGAGGATCTCTGTGTGGAGCCTTGCGACACCGTTCACACTGTAGCCTGCAACGATCGCCATGTGGGCCATCTTCACCTGACCGTCCGCGATGATCGCCATCTTCTTGATCTTGTCAGCCGGTTCGGGATATCTGTTCACGATATCCAGCAGGAATCTGCGGTTGATCTCCTCCACGATCTGGTAGATTCTGGGGAGCAGTCTCTGGAACAGGTCTACCGGCCACTTCTCCAGCGCCTCTGCCATGATCGTATGGTTTGTGTACGCACAGGTCTTTGTCGTGATCTCCCACGCCTCATCCCACTCTAAACGGTAATCATCGAGCAGGATCCTCATGAGCTCTGCGATCGCCACTGTCGGGTGTGTGTCATTCAACTGGAACGTTACTTTCTCATAAAATTTGTGTATATCGTCGTGCTTGGACATATATTTCTCGATCGCTGTCTGCACGGAGGCAGAGATAAAGAAATACTGCTGTTTTAATCGGAGTTCCTTACCGGAAATATGGTTGTCATTGGGGTAGAGCACCTCAACGATATTTCTGGCAAGATTGGTCTGCTCCACCGCTTTCTGGTAATCACCCTTGTCAAAAGAGTCCAGACTGAAGCAGTCCATCGGCTCTGCATCCCAGATTCTGAGTGTATTGACAATGCCATTGCCATATCCGACAACCGGAAGGTCGTAGGGCACAGCCTTGACAGACTGGTAATTCTCCTGATACCAGATCAGTCTGCCGTCCTCCTCCCTGCATGCCACGTTTCCGCCAAACTTGATCACTTTCGTATATTCAGGGCGCCTCAGCTCAAACGGATTCCCATCTCTGAGCCAGTCATCCGGAACCTCCCTCTGGAATCCATCCCGGATCTGCTGCTTGAACATGCCGTAGCGATAGCGGATGCCGCAGCCGTATGCGGAATAACCGAGTGTGGCGAGCGAGTCGAGGAAACATGCCGCAAGCCGTCCCAGACCGCCGTTTCCAAGCGCTGCATCCGGCTCCTGGTCCTCGATCACATTGATATCCAGTCCGAGCTCCTCCAAAGCTTCTGAAAATTCCTTGTATGCCATCAGGTTGATCATATTGTTGCCGAGAGCGCGCCCCATCAAAAATTCCATGGACATATAGTACACAGTCTTGGGATCCTTCTCATCATAAGCCTCCTGTGTTTTGAGCCAGTGATCCACGATATTGTCCTTCACAGCAAAGGCTACCGCCTGAAAGATCTGCTGCTCTGTGGCTTCCTCCAAAGTCTTTCTGTACAGCGTCTTTACATTGTAAAGCACGCTTCTCTTAAACATTTCTTTGTCAATAATTGGCTTTTTTGGCATTTCGTTTTCTCTCCTTTTGTCCTGTGCCCCATTTCTTAAAAGTATATCGCCTACTCCAAGGATTTTGAACACGTAATTTTTTAAGTTGCTGCTATTTTTGAATAATTCTGCTTTCATTCTTCATATTATAGCATACTATATCAAATCTTTAAATAATTAATTCATCAAATTGGTTATTTTTTCATTTTTCCAGTTCAAGCTCCTGCTCCTCAAGTTTTTCGGCTTCCTTTTCCTGCT
>CAJUQU010000084.1 GCA_910588595.1 uncultured Lachnospiraceae bacterium
CACGCCGGAGAAAGCGCCGGACGAGGGCAAATACGTGACGATGACTTTCGAGAAGGGTGTTCCAAAGACCGTGAACGGCAGGGAAATGAAGGTTTCCGACATCATCAAAGAGCTGAACCGGCTCGGCGGCAGGCACGGTATCGGCATCGTCGATATCGTGGAGAACCGCGTTGTCGGCATGAAGTCGCGCGGGGTCTACGAGACGCCTGGCGGAACGATCCTGATGGAGGCACACCAGCAGCTCGAGGAGCTGATCCTCGACCGCGATACCTACACCTTGAAGAAGGAGATGGGCAACAAGCTTGCCGACACGGTGTACGAGGGGAAATGGTTCACACCCAAGCGCGAGGCGATCCAGGCGTTTATCGAGAAGACGCAGGAGTACGTGACAGGCGAGGTGAAGTTCAAGCTCTACAAGGGAAACATCATCAAGGCTGGCGAGACAAGCCCGTACTCGCTGTACAATGAAAGCATTGCCTCCTTCACGACAGGCGACCTCTACGACCACCATGACGCCGAGGGCTTTATCAACCTCTTCGGGCTGTCCTGCAAGGTGCGCGCGATGAAGATGCAGGAGAATGAAAAGAAAAATTAGGGCAGAAACGATCTTCAAACATGGTTTAAACTGTAAGAGAACAATATGAACATACTTTATTTTGTCGCACTATATCTCACCGTGATCAATCTGACCGGCTTCGCCGTGATGGGCATCGACAAGAGAAAGGCGGTCAGGCATCTCTGGCGCGTCCGGGAGTCCACGCTCTTTCTCATCGCCCTCCTCGGCGGAAGCGTCGGTTCCATCCTTGGCATGCGCATGTTCCGCCACAAGACCAGGCACTGGTACTTTGTGTACGGGATGCCTGCGATCCTGGTCCTGCAGATTTTGCTCGCGGTATTCATTTTGACGAGGGGATAGATCATCCCCTCAAAATGTTTCAACGCCCGATCACGGATATTTGCTGTATCATGACTGAGCTTTTCACTGCATTCGTTTCACCCTGGCATGTTTCTGAAAAAAGGCTATCCCATAACAGCGGATCCGCGTATAACCGCAAAGCCCCTCGGCATACTTCCTGTTGACGATCTGGCTGACAGCCGCGTCACAGTCCTGATCCATATCCTCTTCTTTCATGGACCTCTTTGCTTCTATGATCATTGCACGGCGGTTGTCATCATCCTTCAGGAGTATATCCGGTCTGCCAAGCCCCTTCTCCTTATTGGACTCTACCTCGTAACCCAATCCGACAAAGACACCTGCAAGAAAGGCATGGTAATAGTCCTCATGATAATCATTGTAACTGATCGTCCTCCATAACAGGTCTGAAATCACCTTGGAAGCCTCCTGTTCGTCACCGTTCCACAGCGCATCCATCATAGATTTCCGGGCACTGTTGTCTATCGTTTGCTGAAATAATTCCACAACAGTGTCCTCAAATATAGAAGCGATCTCTCTGTTTGGGATCCGCAGCCTGACTGTCTCTCCCTCCTCCTTTTCATCTGCTTTCGTGAGATATCCTGTCATCAGGAGCACACTCCACAGATGATCCTCCGAAGAATGCAGTGTGTCATAGGTGAGATCATCCGAAACTGTCTGTATGATCGTACCTTTGTTCATCAGGATCTCAAATTTACCTTTCACCTTGAAATCTGTTCTCTTTACAAATGTGAGCAGTACCCCATTGTGGCTAGTGTTTTTCCAGTAGTTCTTCGGTTTGGCATTTCGCCTCTTTTTCAGGGCAGAGAGATAATTCATCACATCCCACGGGCAGTACACAAAGCTATCGCCGAACACATAACCGTCATACCACTCTTTGATCACTTCCGCCTTGTCCTCCCTGTCAGCTGCCAAAAGCAGTTCTGTCACTTCATCCCCGGTAAAACCAAAGAATTCGGAAAAATCCGCATCCAGCACAGAATACGATGAAAAGTTATTCGTGCCTGTAAAAATGCTCTCTTTTGCTATGCGAAGACAGCCTGTGATCACGGCAAACTCAAGAAATTCGTTGTCCTTAAGCGCCGTTCCCATCAGTCCTCTGAGCACCGCAAGCATGGCGGAATAAAACGGATTCCCCACCGCGCTCATCTCATTCGCCTTAGCGATCGGCACGTCATATTCGTCAATCAGCAGGATCACCTTTCTGCCATAGACCGCATGCATCATTCGCATGATGATTTTCAGGGAACTTCTCACATCACTTTCCTTTGCAGTTTCAAACATAAGTTCTTTAAACACTTTGCGATCAGCCGCATTGACGCGCTCTTCTTTATATAAGGACTCCCATTCCTTACACACATCTGCCAGTCTCGTCTGAAGCATCTTGTATGCGCCCTCATAAGTCTCAGCTTCCACATCCTTAAAGGAGATGAACAGGACCGGACATTGATTCATCCATTTCTCACAAAATGTTTTGTGTTTTGTTATCCGAAGCCCTTCAAAAATTTCCCTGCTGTCTTTCCTGATACTGAAAAAATTCGACATCATGTTCATCATCAATGTCTTGCCAAATCTGCGCGGTCTGGTAAACAATGTAACTTTATTTTCTGTCTCCTCCACAAGCTCATATAGGATCTCTGTCTTGTCCACATAGTATTTACCCGATCTTCGCAGATCCGCAAAATCGGTTTCCCCAACACCCACTCGAAATGCCATAAAACAACCTCCCCACACCTTTTAACAGGCTCTCGGTGTCCCTTTGTTCAGAAGATCTTTCAAGCTGTGCACCACAATTCATGGGGCGCACGAGGAACGTACGCCGGTCAAATTCGTGTACATCTGACGAAAAATCATCCGCAAGAGCAAAAAGATTCCGAGAAACCATTTCTATTATGCCAGCCACACATACAGCAGGATCAGCGCCGCCAGGAAACAGATATTTGCCACTGTAAAGAGCAGGATATACGCCCCCTTGCGGCTGCCTGCCTCCTTAGCCACATATTTATACGAGATCAGGCTCGCCATGGACGCGATCAGCGTCCCGAGTCCGCCCAGGTTCGTGCCGACGACCAGCCCTGCGTAGTCGTCCGTGAACCCCGACAGGAGCAGCGCCGCCGGCACGTTGCTGATGATCTGGCTGGCAGCGATGGACGTATAGACCTCCCTGCCGGCGATCATGTCCTGCATGAATCCGCAGAAAACAGGCAGTCTGCCCACATTCCCGATGAAGACAAAAAATCCCGCGAACGTGAGGAGCAGGGAATAATCAACCATCGCAAGCACCTGCCTGTCTGCCGCGAATACCACAAGGAACACCCCCACAAATACCGCCTGCCACGGCAGTATGCGCCCGACCGCCAGCAGACTCACAAGAAACAATATCAGGTACATCGCGATCTTGTACTTCGCTGTCCCTGCTGCCTGCCCCGCATCCGATGCGTCCTGTTCAAAGGCATTTTCGAGCTGAAAATCCTGCGACGCGCCGCCCTGGATCAGCCCCCACACTGCCAGGAGCGCCAGAGACAGCGCCGTATAGGGAAGCATCAGTCCCAGAAACGCGCCGGCGGAAAGGCCTGCCTTCCCGTACAGGTACAAGTTCTGCGGATTGCCGACCGGCGTCAGCATGCTTCCCAGGTTCGCCGCGATCGTCTGCATCACCACAACCGGCAGGAGCAGCCGCTTTTTCTGCGCCCCGCCCAACAGGTCGAGCACTGTAAATGTAAACGGCACGAACGTGATCAGCGCGACATCATTTGTGATCAGCATGCTGGAAAAAAAGCAGAGCAGGACCAGCGTCAGAACAAGCCCCCGCCCGCTCTTCACACATCCGAGGAGCTTCCTGGCGATCGCCTTGAACACGCCGATCCGCTGCAGTCCCGCCATGACGCTCATCAGGCAAAACAGTATTGCCAGTGTCCGAAAATCAATATATCCGAGATACGCTTTGTCCGGCGGCACCAGAACTGTCGACACTGCCGCCAGCACCAGAGCGACGCACAGCACCGTTTCCCGTTTTAGAAACGCAGTTATTTTTGCTATCATTTTTTCTACAATCCTCTCACTTTTTCTATATCAACTAACCTGTTTTCATTATATCTAAAATTTCTTCTCCCTACAATATACACTTTCACACTCTCTCATTTCATTTTATAGTTAAGGAATTGTTAAAGAATTAATCTTTACATCTGACTTGTCTAAATCTTCTTATGCTGCGTTGTCGTCAATCGGCGTACCCCAGTACGCCTCATTCCTCCGCCTTGCATATAAAGATTTATACTGCGTCATCTGCAAAGTTAATTCTTAACAGTTCCTAAGTCAGGAATTACCCGGAAATAACTTTTATATTGTTTGTTTTTTCTTCGAGAGTACTGTTCAAAAATCAGGCTTACAGACAAAAAAATCTTCCCCCTGGAAAATTCGGGAGAAGATTTTATCCGCCTATACCAGCCATCCGCCATTCATGGGCATAATAATTGTACCGCAGGCGGAATGTCTTTTGTATGCCATATAAAATTGCTGTGCAGATAAAATTTGCCCCAAGGGAACTGCACTCCTGATCTGTCGAAATAATTTTTTCTATATTGATCGTTATGATCTCACCGTTCCGGTCCCGAAAACGGAACCGCATAGGCGTGATCCTTCCGTCAGTGTCAGTACATGAGATCATCTGTACCGGAGTATCTATGCACAAGATAGTTTCCACGACCAAACCCTCCAACATGCAATGCGGCACATGGCACTGCACAAAATATTCAATAATTATTGTCTCCAATCATAATCATACCATTCATCTTTCACACGCATTTTATACAAAACAACACTTGTTTCTGCTATAATGATTGTGCTATTATAGTAATAATAACAGGTCAATCCACTTCTTTGTGACTCTTTTTGTAAGTTTTGTGAATACTTTTGGAAAACGGCAGGAACGTGGATGACAAATTCTGATAAAAGAGGTGTATACAGACTATGCATATAGCTATTTGTGACGACAATGTGGCAGACCGCAAACATCTGGAGCGGCTGCTCTCCAGGGAATCCGACAAGCGCGCCGGCACCCCTAATATTTTGTATGTGGACTCCTACGGCGAAAAGATGCACTTTCTCGCCAATCCATTGAAGTACAACCTGATCTTCATGGACATGAGCACTGAGCCGGGGATTGTCGAGTTTATTATCGAACATCTGAACGATATGGGCTATCATGCCCCACTGGTACTGTACTCTGACAAGATCGATTACACGCAGATCCCCAACCTCCCAGACTATGTTGTGCATGCCCGTAAACCCTATATCCCTGATCCACTCCCTGGATTCCTGGCGTTGGGGGATGCAAACGTCACCGGTCATGTTGTCTCCGTGTCAGTACATACCAATACTGTACTCACCCATATCCCCAAGTATACGATCATGTATGCTATCGAGGATAACAGCGCGTGCAGGCTGTATCTGACTGATGGAAAGACTGTTCCCGTCGATGAAAGAATTGACGAGCTCCGCCAGCTCTTCGAACCTTACGTAGAATTTGCACGCGTGAACAAAAACAGCATCGCGAACTTTAAATATGTGTCCGCTGTCATGCCTCTCACAATTGTCATGCAGGATTCCAAAGAGTTGAAGATTCCCCTCCTGCGCTATAAGCAATACAAATTCCTAAAACAGGAAATGGATGAGCTCGATTAGAGTTCATCCATTTGTTTATTATATCGTCACGATCACGCCGCCTTCATTGGCATACATACTGCTCACACCAGCTGTGTCAAGAATCAAAGTCTCCTTAAAATGCAGTTTTTCCTCAATATGCCTGCGCACACACTCCGCGGCTTTGGGATTGCTGCAGTGCGTGATCATCAGCCGTTTATTCTCAGACCCTACCGCTTCCTCAACCGCAGTGTCCGCCATCTTAGTCAGTGCCTTCTTCATGCCGATCCCCTGTCCAAGCTGAATGATGCTGCCATCGTCAGCGCCCATCACAGGCTTGATGTTGAGCGTGGATGCCACCAGCGCTTTGACGCCGGTGAGACGCCCGTTTTTCCGCAGCGTGTCGAGATTTTCCAACACAAAGTAGGTGTTCATCTCCCTGACAAACTGTTCGATCTGCCCTGTGATCTCCAAGAAAGAGCGTCCTTGTTCCTCGAGCTCCATAATTTTGTATACGATCTGAGTCTCACCGCACGATGCGGATCTCGAATCAACCACATAGATATCTTTCTCCCCGTGCTTTTCAAGATACAGATTTCTTCCGAGAACAGCACTGTTGTGACTTCCGCTGAGTTTTGAGGACAATGTGACCACATACACGCGCTCCGCCGCAGTCTCGTATGCTTTCTGGTATCGCTCCGGCGATGGGCAGGCTGATTTGGGACACTCAGAACAGGCTGCCACAGCGTCGAGAAACTCCCGCTGGTCAAAATCCTTGTTATCTTCCTTCTCATACCTGTCACCCACGATCAGTGTCAGCGGTACGATCTCAAACCGCTCATCTTCTTTGAACTCCTGCGGAAGCTCACAGCAGCTGTCAACAACTATTTTGTATTTCATCAGTCTCTACCTTTCAAATCCATTTATACTATTTTATATAGTTTTGATAACTATGTATCATAATATCACATAACACATTGTTTGAAAAGGACTTTTTACAAATACTTGCAGTTTCCAACAAATACTATTATAATAAGGAACTGTTGAAAATACTGCGCCCCCTTAAAAGTTATTCTTAACAATTCTTAAAAAACTATGATCGCAAAAGGAGACACTTATGATCGCATTAGAAATAAAAGGCACCAAAAACATTATGAATGCCCTGCTCATTTCCGAACAGTTCGATCCTTTCCTGGTGGAGGAGGCTGTCATCACCACCTTCAGCACCTTTCACATTGACGGGCACCTCGTAAAAGATTTTTACAGCAGCGATGAGTTGGAAGCGTTTGAAAAGAATCAGAAATCAACTGTTTTTTCCTGTTGGAATGATATCCGTCCCATCTGTTTTCAGCTCATCAAGGGAAAGAAAACACCTGTTTCTTTTAAGGTTGTACTCCACGCAGCGCCGCAGCTGGTCGAAAAAATAGCTGCAAATCCGGAGTGCGGAGTTGCAGCCAACCTGATTCGATCCCTCGGCCTCAATATACGCTACGACAATGGCAAAGTGACCTGTATCACCGGAAGTGCCTTTACAACCTTTGTCATGGACAAAAGTGTTGAGAGATTATGGGACGCCCATGTGCGCCAGCTCTTATCCGGTTTCGGACTGGAGTTCGAGGAAATTTGATCTCCGGCGGATCTGATCAGGATCATGCCCCTGTAAATGTTATGCCTTCGTCACTTTGGAGCGGAACACCAGGCTTGCCAGATAGCCAAAGATCAGTGCTGCACTGCACCCCACTGCCCCGTTGGTAAAACCGCCCTTGAACAGTCCGATAAAACCATCCTTGTCGATCGCCTCTTTGACGCCTTTCATCAGAATATTCCCATATCCCAGAAGAGGCACATTGGCACCAGCCCCCGCATACTCCGCAAAAGGTTCATACCACCCGAAAAAGCTGATCACCGCACCTGTGCAGACCAAAAGTACCATCACGCGCCCCGGAAGCATCTTTGTGCGGTCCAGAAATATCTGTGCGAGCGCGCAGATCGCACCTCCTACCCAGAATGCATTGATATAATCCATCATAATAAAACCACATACCTTTCCAGAACTTTGCAAATGTCAGCCTTATCTGTCATTGCTGCAAAGTAGTTTTTTTCATCAGGATTAGTATGTGGCTTTTTCGATTTTTTATGTTTTCAGAATTCAATCTTTTTTCTATTTTAACCTTTTTGACAGCTCTGTGACGATCTCCCTGATATTTTTGTTTTCGCATTCCACTGTCATATTCGCATATTTTTCATACAGCGGAACCCTCTCCTCATACAGTTCGCGCAGTGTTTCGCCCTTTCTGAGCACAACTCCCCGCTCTGTCAGATCGCCAAGACGATCCTCTATACCTTCGTATGACAGTTTCAGATAACAGACCATCGCTATACTTCTCAAATGTTCCATGGCACGCTCACTGTAAACAGCGCTTCCCCCTGTCGCGATCACCGCTGTCCTTGGATTCAGCGAAGCATTTACGCGGGCTTCGATTTCCAGAAACCCATCCATACCATGCTCCTCGATCAGCTCTTGCAGCTTCTTGCCCTCCTGCTCCTGTATCACCAGATCAGAATCCATAAAGGACATACCCATATTTTTTGCAAGCACTACACCGACGGTACTCTTTCCAGCACCCGGCATTCCGATCAGCACTATATTTTTCATTCTCAAAGCTCTCAACTCCCTGTCTACAGCATCTGCCCTTGAAGCTCGCACGGCGACGAAACAGACGCCTGAACTGTTTTCTTAATCACCAAGGTATGCGATAACCTCAACCTCACAGAGCACACCCTTAGGCAGATCTTTCACCGCCACGCAGCTTCTGGCGGGGTTCTGGGTAAAATACTTCGCATACACCTCGTTAAATGCCGCAAAATCTGCAATGTCTGCCAAAAAGCAGGTCGTTTTTACCACATTGTCATAGCTCACTCCTGCCGCTTTCAGGATCTCGCCCACATTGATCATGGACTGCTCTGCCTGCGCCGTGATCCCCCGAGCCTCCACATTTCCTGTGGCTGGATCAATGGGAATCTGCCCTGACGCATACAGGAAATCCCCCGCGATGACAGCCTGTGAATACGGCCCGATCGCCGCCGGTGCCTTGTCTGTACTGATTTTTTTCATGTTATTCTCCTCCTCTATGCTCTTTTCACACTTCCGCTTCATCAAACTCCACGGTGACATAATAGCCCCTCGTGTTCTCCGCCACGGAGACTACAGTGCCGCTCTTCGACTGAAGCCTGTCCCGAAATGGAATATTCCCTGACATAGCTACAGCCGGATTGATGGTATAGTAATAATTGCTTGGCAGAACCCCTTCCGTAACAGTAACCTGATCGCCCTCCTTCACCTGTCCCGGGCGCTCCATCTTAAAGTCCATCCTGCGCATGCACATCACTTCCTCCCCCGTCACGCCCCATACGCCACCTTATCTGTGTGGTACAGGGCAGTACATCATAAAAATCGTCACCCACCAGTGACGATTTAACTGTCTTATAAAACAATGTCGAGCTTCGTATTCATTGACTGAACCGGCTGTTTTGAGTTGACCATAAATACAGTTCGCGCACTCTTACGGTAAACGGCTGAATCACTTATGACCCGTGTCAGATCAGAAATCCGCTGTGCCAGCTGAACGCAGTCATTCTTTGTAGCCGCTGTGATATCACCGCTCAATCTGTTCAATTCATTGGTGAGTTTATCAATCTCAACATTGAAATTGAGTCTGTCAGAAATGGAAAAATGTCCATTGATGACCTGACTAGAAAGCCCTTCCATCTTTTTCATCATGTCCTCAATATCTGCTTTGCCCGAGAAATTCTCTTCCTCGTTTTCATCTTCGCTCTCGTCCTTTTCTGCCTGTTTCTCCAACAACAGACTTCTCCTGAGGCCGGCTGCTGATATGGAAATCATAACCGACTGCTCATCGAGCTCCTGGTTCTCCTCAGAGACAGCACTGCCTACCTTCATCGCATGCTGCTGCTCCTTACCATTCGAACCGGAGTTGTCGATCGCTGCCGCTGCCCTGTTCGTCAAGGCAATGTTCGCACTTCTTACCTCCATAGATGCTCCTTTCCCTCATATATACTGTGTGAACCCCTCTCTCCACACAGTCCTTTAAAGATAATTATTAAGTCAATCACTTATGGCATTTACCTATGTTAACTGCCTTACATAATATATCGTACTTTTTACGGGAAAAGATTAGTCTATTTTCTGAATTTTTTGAACAAATTATGCAATTTATTTATTTTTCTAATTTTCTATGCTATTTTGAGTAATTTTCAGACTATTTGTCATTTAGCAGCTGTTACAACGCCTCGATCACCACGCCATGCGCGATGCCTGGCACATTCTGCCCCTCATTAAAAGAAGTTTTGTTGAGCAGCGCACCTGTCGGGACAAATAACACGCGTTTCCATTCTCCTTTTGCAAGTCTCGGCAAAATGTGGGCAGACAGTACAACCGCAGAGCACCCGCATCCGCTTCCCCCCGCATGAACATCCTGTTTCTCAGTGTCATAGATCAGCAGTCCGCAGTCATAGTGTCTGTCGCTGATGTCGATTTTCTCCTGTGAGAGCAGATTGAATAATGCCTGTTGTCCAACACTGCCGAGATCTCCGGTAAAGATCGCATCGTAATCCTGCGGCTTTCTGCCGAAGTCTTTGAGATTTGTCGCGATCGTCCACGCCGCTGCGGGAGCCATGGCACATCCCATATTGAAGGAATCCTTGATGCCAAAATCCTCTATCCGCCCAACAGTTACACCTGTTATTCCAACTTTTTTCTGATATTTGCCCTCATACTCATTTTTGATCGTTTTACCGGACACCGACTTTCCTGATGCATCCACATTCTGCAATAAAAATGCGGCGCTTCCAGTCACTGTCCACGAAGCGTACAGCGGTCTCTGTCCACCGTACTCCAACGGATAGCGGAACTCCTTCTGCGCACTCGCAAAATGACTCGATGTCAGGCTCATAACACGGTCCGCATAACCTGCCGCCACGCTCATACTGCCAAGGCTCAACGATTCCCCGCAGGTAGAGCAGGCGCCGTACAGTCCAAACAGCGGAATATTGTAATCCACCAGGCCAAACGAGCTCGCGATATTCTGTCCCAGGAGATCTCCTGCATACAGGAACCGGATATCTCCAGCCGCAGCACATGTCTTTGACAGGGTGAGTGCCACCGCCTCCTTCTGAAGCGCGCTCTCCGCCTTCTCCCACGAGTCCTCACCAAACATGTCATTCTTGTCGTCACTCACCTTGTCAAAACATCCTGCCAGTGGTCCCTCGTCCTCCATCTGTCCCACGACCGAACCGCTTCCCATGATCAATACCGGACTGCCATATGCAATGCTTGAAGTGCCCATCGCTTTATTTTTTGATGTATTATTTTCCACCTGATCGCCTCCTGTTGATTGGTATTAACAGCCTTAGACCCTCTGCTGTTTTCCCTATTACACGTTTTACGCTTTCTTATCACATAGTTTTTCTATAAATGCGCAAAATTATGTATTGTTCAGTCGGCTATGAAAAATTTTATGACACGCCTGATCAGTCCCCGATCCGGTTCAGCGTGAAATCGTCAACCGTTCCCCAGCTCTTGGGATTGCACTTCATGCGCACACCGATCGTGAGCTTTCCGTCTGAAACCTTTATCTCAGAAATCGTGGGATTCTTCCAGTCATTGTATGTCGTTACCATGAAAGGCTCCGTCTGCTCCCCGCCGCTGGTGACGGCATACAGCTCCATCTGGGCACTGTCGGACACATCTCCGCCCTGCGCGTAGGCAAACAGCTGATATGTCCCGGGCTCCAGATCTGCAAATTCCTGTTCGATAGAAAACTCCATATCGGAATCCTCCGACCAGAAATGAAAAGCGATATCCCCAGAATGTGCGTCGTCTGTCTTCTCCTGATAGTCGGTCGGATTGCTGTCTCCCACATATGTTACTTTCCACATAGAAGTATCTGCGTCCTCAAAACTCGGATTCAGAACCAGGTTGTCCATCTTGATCTCAACAACTCCGACAACAGTCTCACCGCTTTCGAGTGTACCTGACACCTCGTAGACACCGCCGGCCTTCGTATCGATCGCCGCCAGCTGCGCCTCGTCCCATGTAACCGCACACTGCTTGTTTGCCGAGTGGTCATTGTAGATCACATCGACCATTTCGGGAAGCGCAACCTCACCGCCTACAGGGCAGATGATATTGACGCCTGGAACCGCATCGATCGCCAGAGGTGCAGAAGCTCCGGTTTTTAAATATCGGAACACGTTCAGCGATTCCAGCGGATGACCATCAAAGTCAAAAAACGCCTGATTGTCCCATGAACAGCCGCCGTAATACAATCCGGCATCCTCCGGGTCATAATCACTCGCGTAGCTGCTCGCCCAGCCGCTGCCGTACTCCTCCCAGATCGGAGAGTTGTCCGCTGTCGCCTCGCCGACCGGAAGCCATACACCCTCCCAGTAGAACACACCGATCGCACCTGCCTCGTTTGCCGCCGCAAAGACATCCCTGATCATGTTGGCCTGTCCCTGCACCGTTGCGGGATAACCGTCTACCAGATCATCGATGCCAACAAGACTGTTGCCGCTGCCGTCACCGTCCTCAGAAGTGTAGCAATAGGAAGTTTCTGCGATAAATACCTTGATCCCATACCTTTCCTGCAGCAGCTCCACGACACGCTTCATGTTATCCATAGATCCGTCCCAGAATGGATAATAAGATAATCCGATCGCATCGTAGTCCACTTCTGATTTTTGCAGATTTGCCACCAGACTATCCACCTGTGCCTTGTCCGTAATGCGCGTATAATGAATGGCGATCTGAATGTCTTTTCCGTATTCATCCGATATCTCGCGCACGGCGCGGCATCCCGCCTTCAAAAGCGCTGTGACATTCTCAAGCTTTGTCTCACCGGACATCCCGTTATTGATCTCGTTTCCCACCTGCACCATTCCCACATCGACGCCGGCATCGAGAAGCTCTGCGAGGCTTTCCTTTGTAAATTGATAAAGCGCATCGCATTTCTCGTCAATATCCATTCCTTCCCACGCTTTGGGTGCGTGCTGTCTCTTGGGATCCGCCCAGAAATCAGAATAGTGGAAGTCGATGCACACTTTCATTCCGTATTCTGTCGCGCGTTTTCCAAGTTCCTTCGCAGTCGGAACGTCATTGTTTCCACCGCCGTATCCATTGCCATTCTCATCATACGGATCATTCCACACGCGCAGACGTATGTAATTTACACCGCCCTCCGCCAGCGTCTGGAAAACATCCTGCTCTTCACCCTCGAAATTATAGTATTTTACGCCGCTCTTTTCCTCTACAAGTACTGAGGATGCATCCATACCACGGATAAAGTCGTCTGAGATCCCCTCGACCGGCTCCACAAAGATTCCTGCCGTTTCGTCACCTTCAGACGGTGCCGTCTCTGTGACCGATTCCGCCGTCTGTGTTTCCGCTTCCGTGCTCTCCGCCGATGCCTGTGTCTCCTCCTGCGTCGATACCTGCGTTCCCGCGGCAGGCTCTGTGTTTTCTGCACCGCAGCCCGCCAGTGCAGCGGAACAAAGACTTACACTGATGCATAGCGCCAATAGTTTTGTGTGCATTTGCTTCATAATATGAATCCCTCCATTTTCTTTTGATGGCCTCTTGGAATCTCCCTGTACTCGTATATCGCAAAATCGAACACAGGGAAATATCAGGTTACAGTACAGCCTTGCAGAACTGTAGTTACTGTTCACGCCCCAGCCAGTTCTGATACAATTTTGTGTAATGATGGCGTAAACAGCAACCGTTTTTGCACACAAAATGCTAAAGTACAAGCATTTTGGCGCATGTATTTCACTACTCTGACGACGAGTGAACAGCAACGAACTGTAACAATATCAGATACTGCCCTGATAAACTGCTTTACATTCCCTGCAAGTTTCTCTATAATCGTGAATAGATATAACGATGCAGCCACGCACATCATCAGACTGTCACCTATCTATCATTATAAAAAAGCGATCCAATATACAGCAATAACGAAAAGCGATCTAACCGCTTACATTTGTATCATATCCGGGAAAAAAGCACAAACTACTAAATGGAGGTTTGAAATGGAAAACAATGGTAC
>CAJUQU010000085.1 GCA_910588595.1 uncultured Lachnospiraceae bacterium
CTTTTTAAAATCCGCAATGGAGTAGAAACCGTCCCCTCCATTTTGAGAAGAATCTACCATGCTGACAGGATGCCTGTCAGAGGATTGATACGAGGAAGATTTTTCTTTGGCTGCAAAATCGGAGCACTGAACTTTAAAAAGCTCTTCACATATCGGAAGGGCCTGGGACATTATGCCGAAAATCCGATATTAGCAAGATAAAGCAGGAATCAACTATCGATACTACAGATAAATATGCAAAATCTCATCATCAAAACAACTGTGTAAATTTTTCAAGGTACTATATGGAAAGTCAGAGAGTTTCTAAAAACTCTTTTGACCCCAACATCTTGCTAATAGTATATCATACATTTTTAAAGAAAACATATACTATTTTCATAGTCTTTTATCCTACTTTTATAAAATTCCGCAAAAAAACCACCCCTTTTATGGAGTGGTTGTTGCTAAAATCGGACTTGATTATGTGACAAATGACGATAGTATGAGCAGACCTTTTTGCGCCGCCCGTGATTGTCAATCATTTTTATCACAGCGAAATCAGAAAATGTGCTTGTCAACCGCCCAGAGGTCTGAACTGGGATTTATTCAACTCATATAAAAATCTTGAGAGTAAAAAGTTTATATGCTTAAGAAGCCAGTAAATCCTCACAGATTTCTGACTGATCCTGTACTTCCTGAATTAATCGTGTTATGTGTAACTTGGGGTTTTGCCACATAAATCTAAAAATATGTTTTCGAAGATAATGCATCATGGCACCTTCTGACACTTTTCCTTTTGACGGTGTACGCTGGTAACGGATCTGTTCCGAACAGAGTTTTTCTTCCATTCGGAGTGACAGGCATTGAATGCTTCCCATCGCAATACAGGACAGTGCCATGTGCATTTCAATCGCCCGCACTGTCTGCATGATTTTTCTGCGTGCATGGTCGCTTTCCACCTGCTCCAGGGCTGACGGTTCCGTTTTTTTCCGGTAATAATTCAGCCGGGGCATGTGCTTTGACCAGAAATGGTAACAGAATGCTCCGGTCTGCTGTTTCAGTTCCCGGAAGGTGCATTCGATCCGGAAGCGGTAACTGTAAAGCCGGATCATGGACAGCGGATTCAGTTCCAGGCTGGTACCGGCCAGAATGCTCTGTGTCCCATGGTATTCCACAAGGACAAAACGAAGCTCCTGATACAGTTTCTGTCCCCACAGAAGGTCAATACTGTAATAACGCAGTTTCTCTTCCTTTCCATAAACGGTTACTTTTGCTTCCCTGAAATACTCTTTATGGGACAGAAACAGGTCTTTCAGGCGGACAGCTTTTCCTTTTTTGGGAGGTCTTCCCCTTCCGGATTTTTGGAGAGAGGGTTTCTCAAAAGCAGTGCAGTTGCATTTTGCCTTTGTGACAATCTCCATATGGACCGTTTCCTCACTGGCAAGTTCCTGGAGCCTTTTCAGCGCGGGAACCGAAAGAAAATACCGGTCGAGCAGGAGAATGGAATTCCCAAACGTCTTTGCGGCCAGGTACGCATCCTCGACCATCTGTACCACATGGGACGCGCAGGATACCGTGGAAGCTTCCCATCCGAAGGTATCCTGCAGGCCGTCATGAAGCCGGATGCTTAAGGGAATGCATGCCATACTGCGGATGCTTCCTGCAAGAATTCCCAGACCGCCGAACATATGCCCGTGGATGAACTGCGGCTTTGCAGAGTTTTCAGATTCCTGGCAGAGTTTTTTCACTCCGGGAATACGCCGTCCTTCTTTGGACTGCTTGACGCCGTCTCCGACAAGGACATGAAAAGCACCTTCCTGATACAGAGGAAAGAACCGGAGAACTGTTTGAAACCAGCACTGCCGTATCCGGTCCAGGGACCAGGAGGAGGCACGGAAAAAATGGAGCATGGACAGATAACAGTCCGGTTTCAGGGCGAGGTCACGGATTACAGAAGTTACTCCGAGTTTATCGGAACGAAGCATCAACCCCAGGGTAAGAACCACGAACCAGCGGAAAGCCGCTTTTCTGGAGAAGCAGGATACAAAAGAGGATAAAATTTTATCAATAAAATCGAACATGGCATATGGTCAACCACCGGAAAATATGGTAAACTCATACACAGGAATAACTCTTTCAGGCGGTTTGTATCTTTCTTAAGTATTGGTAACTTAAAGATACCATAAAATGCCATAAAAGGGTTATTCTTTTTTATTAAAACTTTTTACTCTCCAGTAAAAATGTATGAATGAAAATTGGATTCCCATTTTTATCATTTTTATATGATTGATGATCAAGCGTGCTGATGCGTTGAAATCCTAATCTTTCTAAAAGTCTCCATGAGGATACATTCCGCACATCACAATCTCCATAAATTGTATGAATACCGACGGCCTCAAACAGATAATGAACAAGTGCATCACTTGCTTCTGTCGCATAACCTTGTCCGCAATATCTCGGATTAAAATCATAATCTATACAATAATGTCCTTCATCATCTATCCAATAGCCAACACTTCCTATAACTTTCTGCTTTACTTTTAATTCAGCGACAAGACGATTATCCATATCCTTCCACTCAGCAATCATGTTTCTTGCCTGTTTTTCCGACATTGGATAAAAATCTTCAAATTTGCTGACTTCTTCATCGGAAAAATATTTTAAAATATCCTCAAAATCTGTCACTTTATAATTTCTCAAAAGTAATCGATTCGTTTCTATCGTTATCATCTAACCTCATTCCTTATTCTGTTCTTACTATGGGTATCGTCCATTTACTTTAATGTTATAACAAGTGAGCGCTTTTGCAAATTAAGGATAAAAAGCGGCAAATAAATGCGCTCACAAGTATAAAGCCCTAACGGACGAAATCCGCCGGCACCGCATGTATTATGGGATGCCCTTAAAGTATAAAAAGTAAAACTACGATTTCTACAACCAGCAGAACCAGCAGGGCATACAGCAGTACCGGACAGGCTAAGACTCCCCCCGCAAGCAGAAGCATTACCACCGGAACCACATATTTCCGCGGATGGTGCCACAGGTCGCTTTCGATCTTCCAGTCCCGTATGGGATAAAACCATTCCAACAGCACAGACAACACCGCACTCTGCAAGGCAAAGAAAACAGCTCCCGCAGTCATCTGGACGGTGACGCTGCCGTTTTGTATCCGCCAGCTACAGAGGAAGATCACATCTGCCGCCATATTACAAAGAAAGATAAACAGGCAGTATGGAATGCCAAAGCGCCTTTTCTGCCCGGGCAGGAAACGGACTGCCTGCTCCAGATCAGGGTCACAGGACAGCAGGATACAGACGGGCGTATTGAAGGATAGAATTGCAAAGCCCACAGGAATAACGGACAGACTTGTCATTTCTCTAAAAAAACAGGGCAGTACCAAAGCTACACACCACATCACAGCAGTATTGAGCAGATAATTCTTATGGCAGCTCAGATACCGGAAAAAATACCGCCAAAGTGTCGCCCTCTTTCCCTGCCGGACTACATGGTAAGCTTTACCATGGCTTTTCCTACTCTCCTTCTGATAAAAATCGTATCCGTCTGCTCCCCATAAAATCAAGACAGCAAACAGACCATTCACAAGCAGCAACAGGTCAACCAGGATTTCATTTCCAAATATAATAGAATCCAAAGACAGAATTCCGGTGTCAGGTATTGTCATGCATAAAATTGCAGACACTATGGCGGCAGCCCATAGCCCGCCCACATACCAGTATTTCCTCACGGAATAAACCGCGGCAGCCATCAGAACCGCATGGATCATGCAGAGGAGCATTGCCACCAGTTCTACCGGTTTCCATGCAGAAACGGCCATCAGAACCGCGAAAAGCAGCCCAGTCTTTGTAAGAACCGTATAGGCGCCCAGCACCCCCACATAGGAAAAAACAAACTCCCTGCGTCGATGCGGCAGCATCAGCATCGCCGTAAGCTCCACCGCGTTATCTTTGGAAGAAAGGGCCTGCCACATCACGCCCGCAGTAAAGGTGCTGATCATCAAAACCCGTATAAACGATGCAATCTGAACCCGAAATCCGGCAATATACAGTCCCCAAAAGACAATCACATCCATGAAAAGAGTCCGTGGCAGCCGCTCATATTTTGCCCCAAACAGCTTTTTGGCAAAGGCTTTACCTGTCATTTTCATCATGCAGCGCCTCCCGTATATCCTCGGCATTGATCTGCCCGCGTTCAAATGTCTGCCGGATTCTGCCGTTCTCCAGGACAAATACCCGGTCAGAAGTCAGCGTGATGCTTTCTAGGATATGTGAGGAAAACAGTACGGTTCCATGTTCCTTATACCCCGAAATCTGCCGATACAGGTATTCCGTACTTTGGAAATCCAGCCCATTGACCGGCTCGTCCAGAAGAAGCAGCCTGGGTTTCAGGGCAAAAGCCGTAATCAGGAATGCCTTTTTTCGGTTTCCGGTTGACAGCTCCCTTAACAGGGTATCTGTATACTCTTCAAAATGAAAGCCCTGTATCAGCCCCGACACATTCGGAACCTCTTTCCCATAGGCAGCGCATACATAGGCCAGATATTCCCAGAAGGTAAAATACGAAAAAGAATTGTCCTCGGCAAACACCGTGTAGCGGCAGCGCTTAAAATCCTGCTTTCGGAAATCCACAGGTGCACCACAAAAGAAAATACCATCAGAACGAAAGGTAGGGAGCAGTCCTGAAAGTACCTTCAGAAATGTGGTTTTCCCGGCTCCGTTCAGCCCAATCAATCCTGCCACTTCATGCTCGTCCAGCGCAAAAGAGAAATCCGAAAGTATCATTTTCTCGTTATTGTACCATGCACTCAGATTTTTAATCGTCAGGAGCGCGTCTCCCATCTTACCTGCCTCCTTTGCCGTCCTTTTCTTTTTTCCATGCCGCATATGCGGAACACAGGAATACACCTGCCAGAACCAGATAAAGCCCCATCATCGGGAAGTTACCGGATATACCGCATACAATAGCTGCAACCAGCCAGATTAAACCAATGATTCCACGAATATAAATATGACGCATTGTTTTTCCCTCCTTCATTGCTTACGGTTCGTAATTTATATAGGGAATGTATTTATCTATCAAATCATAATCCTCTTTTGAGATCGTATATACTCCATTGTTCGTCTGCTCAATAAAATATTTCCCCTCATCTTCATATAGAAATAGTCTGCATATCACATTCTCTTTACTGGTAAAATCTACATTGATAATGTTTTCCACACGGACGGGTGTACCTATTTCGCCGCTCTTTGTAGTAGGTTTTGTATCTTCTAAAATACCCAGAATCCCTGCCATATCATCTTTGCCGTTTATCACGATGGGCATGTCAGAATTTTTTTTGAGAGTAAGGCTGTCTACTGCCCCTGCGTCTGGCAGCTCAAGTTCATATGTATTTAATTCTTTCGCCTCTATAAAATCGGGGATGACTGGTTTCCCTTTTCCCTCGAATTTCACATTATAAAACTTGTCTGTTTTTTCATCGTAAAGCAATGCATAGTCAAAATTACAGATTGGCAGATCCTGCTCTTTTTCTGCCGTTAACGTCTCATCCATTTGGCCGGGCCGGACAGTATACGCTTCGGCAGAAACCCCAAAAACCGTATATTCAGGCGCATATGTCGTCACCAGCATTTGTACGTCCGAAACTTTCAGGGAATATACCTCATCATCTTTTATGTTCATATCCGTATAATGGGATACTGCTTCGTTTAAGCGATCCGCAAGCATTTGCTCTGCAGGCTTATTTTTTGCCCAAAGCCAAATACATACGATTCCAATCAATACGATACCTGTTATAATTAAGAACAATTTCTTTTGCATAAACAGTGCTCCTTAAATTTATTGACATCTCTTTGCTTCTCTATGTATCCTGAATCTTTCTCCATACATATGCTTCTTTCAGCAGGCATTCTATGCATTCCTGCTTGCCTTCCGTATAGCTTCTTCGGTCGTCTGGAAATTGTAATGTTTCCCCCGGACATTGCCTTTCAAGAATACAAGCCCTTCGTCCAGCCTGTCTTTCAACCAGTTCTTTTTGGAAATGACCTGGATATCCTTGTTATTGGAGATCGCACAGCAGATGTGTTCTTTATCAATATTTTCGTGTGTCAGTTTTACAAGTTCCATACTCTATTGCCTCCTTATCGTTCAATCTGCATTTCTGTAAGCAAAAATCAACCTAACCACCCCTGATAAAACGCGACCGCTCCCAAAATTGCGCCTACAGCCATCCCCGCCAATGTTGCAACAATAATGATAGGATGCTCTTTCATCAGTTTCCCTAATTCTTTTAAATCGTCCATTGAACCTTTCCTCCTTTGTCCCACAACAGAAATTTGACAACTACTTTATATCAAAATTTCTGGTTTTCAAATCGCAATAATATCTGCCACTTGTAGCAGTAAACTTTAAAATTTGTCTCTATGTCAACTTTTAAGGCATTCCCTCCAGCCCTCTATCTATTTCCGCTTCTATTCATGCAATAATACCTTATCGAACCTTCGTAGTTCGATAAGTATGAATTGCCAACACAACTGCAAAGGAAATAACTTGTGCAGCCATGATTCGGACAATTTGTAATTCGTCTGCGCCCTTTAACGAAACGACATGCAGCATGTTTGTAGCAACGGTATTATTGAATAAATGGTCGCCAAGACCTGCCCATAGATTTCCTGTTATGCGGTAAAGAAGCCCCCATTTGATGCCCATAATCCCGGCAAGGATGATATAACCGATACCCATTAGAAGCATTGCCGCAAACGACATTTCGCCATTTATGCAGCTTCTGATGGGCATTACAATATGCCAGACACCAAACAAAAATGCAGCAATATAATTCGCTTGCATAAATGGCTTTGTTTCGGAAAGTGTTCTTATGAACAGACCGCGAAAAACGCCCTCCTCCATCCATACATTGACGATATTGAATAGTACACATAACAGAAAGAAAACAAAATCCGTATTTTTTATTTGAGAGCCGGTTAAGGAAAAACTGCTGATATAGATTTCCAAATGCGCAGGATTGCCTTGCAGCGCTAAAATCCCTAATTCCAGTCCAAAAGAAACGGCAAAGCAAACGCTTCCCAATAACAACCCTTTCAAAATACCGCTTACAAAACCGTCTCTTTGAAATCCAATATCACGCCATGTAAGATTTATCTTTTTCAATGCCAGCACCAAAAAGATAATTCCAATGACTTTATGGAGCACATTTTCTCCAATAGCTGTTTTGTCTGTTTCAATTAAAAAGTATTCCACAAACCTTACAGACAAGCAAAACATGAAGATTATCATGCATAAATTTGTTGATTTGTATTTTATGTTTTTTTCCATATATAGCTGCCTCCATCAGCACCAATTCCTTTTTTATATGCGACCTCCTGTCAAACAGGAAGTTACCAAGCCAAAAAATTTTTATATAACAGCAGTTTACAAGTTTTTGTGAAAGTTATATTTTTATGGTTTTGCATTGAATTAATATTCAATTTTCCTGTACTTTTCAGACAATCAAGTGCATATTTGTTACATTTTAATAGGTTATAAACTGGTGTTATATAATAGAGTACCAACAAAAATTATGATCGCTAATACAACAATGTTATATTGTATTGATGCTAAATAACAGATATTAAAAGCTGCGTGCATAATGGCAATCAGCAATATATTTCTGCATTGATAATAGGTTCTTCCCAAAACAACGGAAACAAGTAATGTCCATATACAAAGACAAACAATTTGTTCCATGCCCAATGAATTTCTGATTATCCACATAGGTATATGCCACACTGCCCAAACAGCGCCAACAAATATAACGCTGATGATTTTTTTCTTAAAAGGCGACCGTTCAAGCAAAAATCCCCGCCATGCTATTTCTTCAACAAGTGCTGTAATCAGCAGATATATACAGTTTGCCAATAGTGATGCTGATGACAAATAAATATTTACGTTCACTCCCGTTATAAGCGAATAGCAATAAGAACAGAATATCCCCGCAGCCATACATACAGCCCATATCAAAATATGTTTGGCTGTTATTTTCCCTGAAAACATCTGTAAAAAGTACACCTTGACATTCTGCTCGCAAACCAGCAGAAAAATAGCAGCTATCGAGGGGATGCACACATATAAGTATTTTACGTATAACAATATATTGGGAATGATAATTCCGTTTTGTTCTAGTAATGTAGGTACATAGCATATAAACGATAAAACATATACAACAGAAACCCATAACGTGAGTGTCAACTTATTTGTGTATCTCGCCATCACAATTTCTCCTTGCAGTACGAAAATCTTACAGCAATTCTGATTTCTCATTCTCGGCAAATTCCCGATAAACTGAAATTCATTTCTCTTTTTTGCTCATAAGAGAACAACTGATAGCTACAAATAAACCAATTAAAATCCACGGAAATGCTGCTCCTAAAAAATCACTAACCATACTTCATTCCTCCTTCAAAATTCCGATTTCTCTTTATATTTCTTCAGAAATTTCTTTGTTGTAATCCTCCGCATATTCTGTCATACTCTCAAAATGCCTTGGACAAATTCCCACATTTTCATATTCTGCAAGATACTTATTCAGAGCCTGATTGAAGACATCCACATTCTCTTCCAGATTTTTGGGGTTAAATTTATCCATAATTTCAAAGCCATCCACTGCGATACATTCTGCAATTTCATAGAACATCCACTGTAAAGACAATAAATTCATAAAGGAAGAATACATATCGTTTCTGCCTGCCGCCTCGGCCATTTTGTTTTTCCAGTTAGAATACATTTCCTCATACGTTCCACGCAGATTTTGTGCAGAAGGGCGTTCCTTTTTCTTCGGAACCTGCAAATACCCATTTGTCAAAACGAAAACTTCCGTCAGTTCTGCCCGTATCTTTTCCACTGTTTTTGCCTGAATGACGGCAAGAATCCTAGCTTCCATATCAAAAGGAAGTCCAAGCTGTTTCAGCTCATCCAGAGTCCTTTTCGTTCCTTTTCTGAAATACTGACCGTTATACAACATGACAGCATTTTCTATAAACGTAATAGCCGCTCCTGCACAGCTTCTGGCTTTTGATACAGATTGTGTGAGATATACCTCTGCAAGCAGCTTTTTTGCATCGCTATATGCCTTGTCAGCCTTTTCAAACCGCCTGTCCGATGCAAGCAGTTCTGCCGCTTTTCTTCTTATCTCATCCAGCCTTTTCAATGCACTTTTATCTTTGCAATAGACAATCTTCGAGTCGATCAGCTTAGACAAATGTGCATGGTCACACTGCGCATCATTTTCAAGCATATCCCAGCTGGTACAGTAAATATCATATCCTATATCAACATCATCTAATATAAATCCGTCAGCCAGAATCTGTCCGTTTTCGTCATTGATCAAGACCATCAAATCAAGATCGGATTTTTCATACTCATCTCTGGTAGCGACCGAACCATACACACCGATCAGTGCCAGAGAATCAGGGCACAGCGCATCTGCCTTTTTTATAATAGCGTTTATAATTTTTTCATTCCTATCATTCATCGCATATCCTCCCGATATATTTTGCTTTGGAGTAATTCACTTTTGCATTCAATGACTTTGGGATTATCATCACTTCGTTTCTGATATCAAAAATTCAGAACTTTCTGAATCTATGTTCCGCTTTACAGAACCTGTAAAAACACTGTTATGAACATGATGATTCCCACCACAATGGCGGTTATGCCAAAGAAATAGCTTCTCTTGTTTCCGTTTTTTCCATCGACAATCCAAAGCAGACCGCGCAGTATAAGAAGTAATCCTACAAAAAACGGAATAAATTTATTAACAGCCTCTGTCATTCCTTTTTACCTTTTCCTTCCTGCCCTCTCTTTTTCTGAAAAACATAAACGGCAGTATTGATGATACATAACAGCACAAAAAGGCCTGTAAAGTTAATCCAAATATCCCTGTATGCTGTTTTCGCCAAAGGTTCCCGCAGACCGCTAAACCAAACATACGCGAATGCTAGCAGCAAAGAGGGAATATAGGCAGTCAAATATCTGAGAAGCATTGGCTTAACAGGCAGATTTGTGCACAGCTCAAATGCAGCTATCCCAATCAGGAGGATCATAGCCCTGTCTAATTCATGCCAGTTGCCGCTTGGGTCTTCATAAACACCATTACAAAGGTACAAAACACTGTTCAACAATGTTATCACTGTATATATAATTGAGTAAATCGATACGATACGAAGCCACTTTTTCTTATTCATTTTCTTCTCCAATCTAAACAATTCAAACAACCGAAGCCATTCCAAATGCTTATCTCCGTCTAATACGAATACCATTTATGACTGCGCTTTCTTAATGTCAGCGTTCCTCACCGTAAATATGTTCCCATTTTATTGAGTCAGGCACCCATAATTCAAAACGACCTGATGACAACATCTATACTGAAAAAGAAATATTTGTGCCAGATTCCGATTTCGATGCTTCCCCAGTTTTCGTATAAATTACAGGTTCCATCTTAATAGCATCCACTGTTTCTTCTACAAAGATGTCGTTGTCTGCACCAATCTGAACAGAATCAGTCTTCCCATCCAATGTAGCCTTCTCACTTTCGCTGATGCTGATCGCATCCGTATCCCCCTTACGGTTTTCCTCTATCCTCTTTTCCAACTCTTCGCGCTGTTCCCTGCGTTTCTGAATAGCGTTTTCCTGCTCTGCTTTCGCTTTTTCTCTTGCCTCCTTTGCATCCTCCTTCATTCCTTTTTCAGTTGTCTTCTGGTAATCCTCTGCCTTATCTGCAAAGTCACTGGCATACCCCATTGCCCGTTCCATGACGGCTGTGTCTCCTCTGCGCTCTGCTTCCTTATAGACACGTATCGGTGTATTCATCAGTTTCATACTCATACTTGCCCCTGCAAGGCCTTCCATCGTTTTCGCATGCATCAATTTTGTACCTCCATCTGAAGCTTTCTGTACATAATCCTTTTGAAAAGTCCAATTACCGCTATGATTTCAACAATATCGGAAAACAGTGCGCATTTGCCACCATCTCCCGGTATTGATACTACACTAAAAATCCAACTCTCTTTTATTCTGATACAGCAGCATTCTGTCGCCTGTAGGTATCATTGTCTTTCTGGCTTAACTCGTTTTCTACCTGCGCCAGCTGTTTCTCCAGTTCCCGGATTTTCTTTTCATCTCCAGAAGCTGACTGAATCTGCTGTTCCAGCTGCTGTTTCTCTTCTTTCAGCTTTTTGATTTCCCTATCAACTTTATCCGTATTTGTGACACATTTCTCCTCCGGCTTTCCCTAGCTGTCCCCGCTTACCTTCGGCTCTTTTCCATCTTCGCCTTCCCCAGAACGGTCATCCGTTCCATCTGCATGGTCAGCTTTCGGGTCATCAAAAAAGATTTTCCGGCTGCCGTTCTCGTCCTTGCCTACCCAGTACAGTCCTGTAGGTTTTTTTCCCGATTTTTCACTGCTGATGTATTCATCCTGTGGTTCGGACAGCGTGCCGGATTTTTTCTCCTCTGCAGCCTTCTCTGCTTCCTTTGCTTTTTCCGCCCTCTCAGCGGCCTGTTTTTCCTTCACCCTTTCTGCGTAGTCAGTTCTGGAATATTCATAGTTTCCATTCACCTGCATTGCCATAAGCATGTTCCTCCTTTAATTTAATATTATCAGGCGACTTCGTAGATGTCGCTTTGAGCCACCCCAATAGATGGCTTCCTTTTTCTTTTTCGACCGGAGAACGTAACACGTTAATCCATTTGCTGTGGAATACCTTCTGGGTGCTTTGAAAGGATCAGCAGCACATGGAGGACAAATTTATTCTCCTGTGTCTCGATGCTCATGGCGCCGCCATATTTTTCGGCTACCTTTTTTACATTCGACAAGCCTGTTCCTTTCTTGAACGTATCTTTTCCATGGAAGCTGTTCTCCACTTCTATCATAAGGAAATCGCCCTGAATACGCCCGGACACACGGATATATTTTTCTATGCCGGCATCCAGACTTTTTACTGCCTGGATCGCATTGTCCAGTGCATTTGACAGGACAATGCAGATGTCAATGTCCTTAATGTCACAAGGGTATGGCAGAAGGAGGGAACAGTCCGCGTCGATCCCCATGCTTTTTGCAATTCCCAGTTTGTTTCCCACCAAAATATCCACTACTGGGTTATTGGTACTGCAGGGGAATGACATTTTTTCCGCTATATCGTCCATAGCCTCCATATAGCTTACGGCTTCCGTGAATTTCCCGCTCTGCAAAAGATTTTTCACCACTGCGATGTGGTTCCTGATGTCATGGCGGAACGACTTTGTTTCATCGTAACGGGCCTTCGCTTCCTCCACATACCGGTTCAGGGAATGTTCTTCCTGTTCCATCAGTGAAATTTCAGTGCTGAGGCGGAAATTTTGCTGCAGTTTCTTATAAGAGAACAGAATGCAGAACAGGCTTAAAAGTCCCAGAAAATACATGACCAGCATCTGCCCATGACTGAAAAAGTGTCCCGCAGACCCTTTGTCCGCCAGAATCTCAAACTGGAAGTCATATTCAATCGCATTGATATAGTTACTCATAATAAATATCATCAGGATCGGAACAAAAATCAGAAACATCTGCTGCATTCCCATTGTGGTGTCAGGAGCATCCGCAGGACACAGGGCATCCACGGGATAAAGATCATCCCGGGAAAAATAGCGGTATACGATATAATAGCAAAACCCACTCAGCAAAAAGGACGCCGCCTCGCAGATCAGCATGGCCGCAATATTGCCTGTCTCATGGAAAAAAGCAGGCAGCCATGGGTATGGAAGGCTCATCAGTGCGTTCACGATTCCGCTGCAGAGCAACATGATTTCCGTTGTCAGCGTCGCATACAGAAGGGAAGCCTTAAAATTCGCATGGCAGGCAAAAGCCCCACATATCGAAATCAATAAGACAAACACCACAAAATCAACAATCGTGCCGCCTGAAATAAACTCGCCCACAATCACTGCACCTACCGCAAACAGGAAATAAAAAGGAGGCCACATTTTCTTTTTCAAAATTTTTACCAGAAAGTAAATCTGGAAAGACGTTTCAATCACGCCCATAATATATACATTAAAAAAATCTAAATACTCGTCCATGTTACCAGCCCCCACAATTGTTCTTCATATATTGCAGAACAACGCCGGAGAACTCCCTGCTCCGCAGCCGTGATACAGGAATCTCTTTGCCATTATCCATATAGGCAGTCCCGTTCTTATAGCCTTTTAAATGTTTCAGATTGATAAGATAACTCCTATGACACCGGTAAAAACGGTTGTCCAGCTTTGTTTCTAGGTTTTCAATCCGTTCATAATAATCAACAACCTCGCCGGAAGTCAGGTTCAGATATATTTTCCTGTCTATGATCTCACAGAAGATAATTTGATCCTTTGCAATGATGTGCAGCCTATAATCAAATATATAGGCCGACCGGTCCGTATAGAACAGCGGATCAA
>CAJUQU010000086.1 GCA_910588595.1 uncultured Lachnospiraceae bacterium
CGACCACCGAGATCTACACTCTTTCCCTACACGACGCTCTTCCGATCTTACTCCCGCCAGGATCACCGCGTGGAAGATCGGCATCTTATCACGTTTCAGGTAATATCCCCTAAGCTGCGCCAGAAAGTCGACGAACACCTGATTGTTTGATGCGCTGTCCACCTCATCGATCATCAGTACGATCGGCTTTTGCGCGCACGCACACATTCTGCCCAGCCTGACAAACAGATCCTTGAGGCTCCTATCCCCTTCTTTCCCCGCAAGCTCTGTCAACGGCTGCCAAAGATCATCGCCGCTGTCAAATCCCAGCACCGCAAGCGACTCGAGAACCATTCCCGCAAACGCCCCCACAAAGACTGCCGCGTCCGCGAAATCTTCCGTTCCGATTTCCTGAAAATCAAGCGATATGACAATGTACTCGTCCTTTAAATACTTTTCCAGCGCATTTAACGTCGTCGTCTTCCCGTACTGCCGCCCTTTGTTGATGACAAAGTAACTGCCCTCGTCCACATAGTCCTCTTTGATCCGCCTCAACCGCGCATCGAGATCCACCATGTAATGCCTCTGCGGATTGCAGGAACCCGCCGTATTGAACCTGCGCCTCATGTACATTTTCCTCCCTTGGGAACTGTTAATAAATTACTTGTGGCAAGCAATTGTCATGAGTAATTTATTTACAGTTCCTTAGCATTCATAAGACCATTTTAACATCATAGCCCATATATGTAAACAAAGGAATCCGATTACTGTCTATTACTGATCAAGCCCCGGATTTTCACGGCACCGAACCCTTTATATCTCCCGCATTTCGTGTTATACTGTCAGAAATCAGCCCTGTGATCCAACAAGAAAGAATCGGACTTTTAGAGGAATAGCCTCTCGGAGTCTATAAGATTGTTCCAGAAAGGAGCCCTTCAGATGAAAAATTTTGTGCGCCTAACCGACCTGCAGCCAGAAGATATATACGAAATATTCCGTATCGCGGACGAGATCAATTCCAGAAAATACAAAGGTTTTCTGAGTGGAAAAAGTGTGATCCTCTTCTTCCCTGCCACAAGCATCAGGACGCGGATCACTTTTGAAAAGGGCATTGACCTGCTGGGCGGTCATTCGATCCTCTTTCCCACTGACACCCTCGACAAAAAAGAAAGCACAAGAGATGTCTGCGGTTATCTGAACAACTGGGCGGATCTTGTGATCGCCCGCCACAGAGACATCCACCTGCTCGAAACGCTCGCCCAGTATTCAAAAGTTCCCGTGATCAACGCCATGACCGACAGCAATATCTCATTCTATCTCTATTTCTGGTATATTTACTAGTTCCTGTAATTTTTCTCTTAATACTTTTTTATCCGGCAATTGCAATTTATATTCAGACACAAGCATTGACGACATACTCCTGCTCATTGCATATTCAACTACTTCGTCATTCTTTGTTGCACACAGGATCAATCCCACACTTGGATTCTCATGCTCCTTTTTCACCTGTCTGTCCAACGCCTCCAGATAAAAATCCATTTTTGAAACATATTCCGGCTTAAATTTTCCAATCTTTAGTTCAAACGCTACTAAGCATTGTAACCCTCGATGAAAAAACAATAAATCTATCGCATAATCTTCTCCACCAACCTGCACTTTATATTCTTCATCTATAAATGTAAAATCCCTTCCCAATTCCAAGATAAAATCTCGCATTTTTAAGATCAGTGCTTTCCTAAGATCATTTTCTTTATATGGACTTGGCAGATCCAGAAATTCAACAACATAAGAATCCAAAAATGGATTATTGTTTATTTTCTTTATCCCTTCAGGCAGTGCTTTTCCCTTCGATAACATATAACGTTCATAATAAGCACTGTCTAATTGTCTTTCCAACTCACGTTTACTGTAATTCTCTTGTATGCACAATCGCAAATAAAACTCTTTTTCTTCAATACTTTTTGTCCCTGATAAAATGAGCAGATTATTTGTCCAATTGATTTGTGTCACCAGTGGTGACACTTTTTCATAATTCGCATAAGCCTCATAAAATTGTTTCATACGATAAAGACCACGACGATTAAACCCTTTTATCCCTGGAAATGTATCTTGTATATATCCGGAAAGTTCATCAATAAACGAATCTCCATAAGATGCTGTTTTTGCCTCTTCGCTGATAAATTGCCCTACATGCCAATACATATTGATCAACTCTTCATTTACCTTCCGATATGCATTCTTTTTAGCACTTTCTATAATAGCAACCACTTTCGTAAAGGTTCCCTTAATTTCATCCATATCATGTCCTCACAGATTGATTTCATATAGCACACCACTACGTCCATATTATAGCAAAAACTGACTTCTTCTACAATCACATCTCATAAAGATACAATCGAGTAGGGGAACGACCTTCTCCACTACTCGCCGCGCCTGGCACCCGTCAGCCTCTGCTGACATGCTTCCTTGGGGTGTCCGTGTGCATAAAAAGCTGACTTACAGAACACTATTTCTGCAAGCCAGCTACTCATAACATCTTCTACTTTTCCGTTTACCTAGCGTAAGTCATAAGTTTTGCATTCAGACACCGATCCTCAATAATTGTCCGCATGCACCTCAAAGTAAGCCTGCGGGTGATTGCACACCGGGCATACCTCCGGCGCCTTTGTGCCGACTACGATATGACCGCAGTTGCGGCACTCCCACACCTTGACCTCGCTCTTCTCAAACACAGCCGCCGTCTCCACGTTCTTTAGCAGGGCGCGGTATCTCTCCTCGTGGTGCTTCTCGATCTCGCCCACAGCGCGGAACTTTGCCGCAAGCTCCGGGAATCCCTCCGCCTCGGCAGTCTTTGCGAAATCCTCATACATATCTGTCCACTCGTAGTTCTCCCCGTTCGCCGCCGCCGCGAGATTGTCCGCCGTGCTGCCGATCCCCTGCAGCTCCTTAAACCACATCTTGGCATGCTCCTTCTCGTTGTCAGCCGTCTTTAGGAAGATCGAGGAGATCTGCTCATACCCCTCCTTCTTTGCGACGGACGCAAAGTATGTGTACTTGTTGCGCGCCTGGGACTCACCCGCAAAAGCTGCCTCAAGATTCTTCTCTGTCTGTGTTCCTGCGTATCTGTTTGCCATGTTCCATTCTCCTATTCTCTCTGTCACTTTTGTTGACACGATATTGCAGTCCCGCCTGACTCCAGGCAGCTGCTACCTCTCATTATACCCTATTTCCAGAATTTAGCAATCAATTTTTAGCACGGTCATTCATTGCCAGTTACAGTTCAGCCCAGTACAGCATTGCCTAAATAACAGTGAAAAATAGTGCCTGATATTTGTGACAGGACAAGGCGGTGGCATTGTTGACTGACGACAACGCAGGACTGGTGCAAATAGCAGGTGTTGTATTCACTGTTATTTGCGCAATGCTGTACTACGGCTTCTAATTACACTGCAAAGTCCGTGAGAAAGCATAGTGTTTGAGATGCATCAAGCCAACCGTGAAGCGGTTTTTGCATGGCTTGATGCTTGTCTATCATTATTCATTACAGTCCTGCCTCTCATTTTTCAACAGATTCCGCCGTTTCCAGTTCCCCGTACGGTACCAGAGATAGGAGATCAGATAATTAGCCGTCCAGCCCATCGGCACTGCGTACCAGATCAGCTCGATCCCCCAGATCGGCGAGCACAGCTGTGCCACGGCGACGCGGATCGCAAGGTTGATCAGGTTTGCCAGCATGTATACCTTAATGTCCCCCGCGCCCCGCAAGATCCCGTCCGTTATCGCCTTAAATCCCAGAAAGGAAAAGAAGAACCCGATAAAGCGAAAGTAGGCTGTCCCTGTCTCAAACGCCACCGCCGACTCTCCCTGCTCCACAAAGGCAGACAGGATCGGCTCGTAAAAAAGCTGCGAGACCGCGATCAGCAGCACCCCAAAGCCGATGATGATGCCGTACGCCGCGCGATACCCCTGCCGCACGCGCTCCGGCTTGCCCGCACCGAGATTCTGCGCCGTGAAGGTGGACATCGCGTTCCCCGTGGCGATCATCGGCACGATGCACAGCGACTCGAGCCGCGTTCCCGCGGAGTACCCTGCAAGCGCAGAGGAGCCAAACTGGTTGACTGCAGACTGTGTGAGCAGCATGCCGATGCTCACGATCGACTGCTGCACGATCGACGGGATCGCGACCTTGACGCCCGTGACAAACATATCACTGCGGAAACGCCGTACTTTTCCCTCGACCGCATAGGTGGACAGCAGCCGCATCAGAATGACCAGCGAGATCACTGCCGCGATGCCCTGTGCGATCACCGTAGCGACCGCAGCCCCGGCAACGCCCATCTTCAAACTCCCCACCATCCACAGATCCAGTACGATATTTAATATAGAAGAAAAGATCAGCAAAAACAGCGGGATCTTGGAGCGCCCCAGCGCGTTGAAATTTGCGGACAAAATATTGTACATGAACATAAACGGCAGTCCCACAAAATAAATCTGGAGATACGATACGGCGTCCGGAAGGATATTGTCCGGCGTCTTCAGCAGACGTAGCACTGTCGGATTGACCGCAAATCCCAACACCGCCAGCAGCGTGCTGAACACCGCAAACGCGATCAGAAATGTGTACACGGAGCTTTTCATCTCCCTGTAATGTCCCGCGCCGAGATACTGGCTCGTCAGCACCGACGCCCCGATCCCGCCGCCGATCGCGATCATGATAAAAACCGTCGTGAAGGAGTACGATGCCCCCACCGCCGCGAGCGCATCCTCCCCGACCAGATTTCCCACGATGATGGAATCCGCCATATTGTAAAACTGTTGAAATAAATTGCCGATGATCATCGGCAGCGCGAAGAAGAACAAACTTCGCGCCGGCGGCTGTGTGATCAGATTTTCTTTTGCATTCTGTGCCATTTTTCTCTCCTTCGGGAAAATTTGCTCCCTTTTCTCCTGATAGCTCTCGAAACTATCCTGTCGTATGATATCTGCCGTTTTCGCCAGAATCTGCAGCTGAACCTGTCAAATGGGTTAACCGTTCCCTACCATATTATCATATGACTGCAGTGCTGTCTACCTGTCCTCAGACGCCCTCTTCAACCGCTCATACCGTCTGTCGACTTCCCGCTGCAGGCTCTCCGCAACCTCTCTGTACGCCTCCCCGCAGAGATGCTTGGTGCGCCCCATCATCGCAAGCCAGTCCGTGACAGGGATCTTTTTGCCCGCCGCATCCGGCGCATAGCTCAGCTTTGTCCTGTCCTGCTCGATCTCATAGAGCGGAAAATAACAGCAGTCCACTCCCGCCTCGATCACCTTCCGCTCCGTCGCAGGGTTGTCGTTCCAGTTGAGCGGACATGCCGACAGCGCCTTGAGATACGCCGTTCCCTCTGTCTTTGCGTAGAAAGCCGCCTTTGCAGCCTTTCTGATAAAGTCCGCCGGGTTGGACTCCGCCGCCGTCGCCACATACGGGATCCCCGTCGATGCCATGATCCTGGGCATGTCCTTGTGGAAGAACGTCTTGCCATACTGCTTTGCGCCCACGTGGGAGGTCGAACTTCTCGCCCCCTTGGGTGTCGAGTATGAGAGCTGGTAGCCCGTGTTCATATAACCACCGTTGTCGTATTCAAACAGCAACAGGCGGTGTCCTCTGAGCGCTGTGCCGAGCGCCGATCCCATGCCGATATCCATACCGCCGTCACCGCTGACCATGACAAACACTATGTCGCCCGGCGGCAGCTCCCCCTTTTTCTGCTTTCTGTAGCAGATCTCCGCAAGACCGCTCAGCGTCGCCGCACCGTTCTGAAACAGATTGTGGAGATACGGCACCTTAAAACTCGTCTTCGGGTAAGGGGTCGTGACGATCATGCCGCACCCTGTCTGGAACAGGAGCACCACCGGATCCTCGATCGCCCGCAGCAGCAGATTCAGATTGACCGGTATGCCGCATCCAGGACAGGCGCCATGCCCTGGCGCGATGCGTTTCGGCACGGCTGCCGTCGCGTTCAGACTGCCGCCCTTTACCTGCACTTCCCCGGACGCATCGCGCTGCACGGTTGTCGCGCCAGCCTGCGTCCTCTCCCTTGTGAGCGGTGCAAAAAAGCTTCCCTGCCCCATGGGATCCGCACCCGTACCGCGGTCCACACCGTAATAGTCAAAGTCGGGCGCATCCGGATCCGCCGCCAGATCGAGCATCCGCTCTGCATCCTCCGCGTAGAAATCCTTCCCGCCAAGCCCGTAGACCAGACTCCTGATCCGCGCCCTGCCGCCGAATTTCTGCATCATGGCGCGCACTTCCAGGGAGAGATTGCCGCCGCCCGCGCCGTAGCTGTCCTGCCGGTCGGCTACCAGCATCGTCTCCGCAGACTTACACGCCGCAAACAGCTCCTTTTCCGGAAAAGGGCGCAGCACATTCAGCGTCACCGCCCCCACCTTTTTCCCGTTCCTGCGCATCTTGTCCACACCCTCTTTTGCCGTCTCGTAGGAAGATCCGAGCAGCACCAGAAGCGACTCGGCATCCTCGCGGAAATACCCTTCCACCTTGCCGTATTCCCTGCCCGAGAGCGCCCCGTACTCCTCAAAAATCCTCGGGAGCAGCGCATCCGCCTGCTGCATCGCTAGGTGGAGCTGGTAGCGGTTGTTGAGCAGATCCGGTTCGTTCATATACGAGCCCACCGTGACCGGATTTTCCAGATCCAGGAAAGGGTATACCTCCCGCTTTGGTCCGATAAACTGCCGCACGACCCTGTCGTCCTCAAACCGCATGCACCGTCTCTTCTGATGGCTGGTGAAAAAGCCGTCATACGCCACCACCACCGGGAGCCGCACCTGCTCCGCAAGCTTTAACGCGATGATGTTAAAATCATAGACCTGCTGCACAGTGTGCGCAAACAGGATCGGCCACCCCGCATTTAGCAAAAACATGATATCGCTGTGGTCGCCCTTGATGGAAAGCGGCCCCGAAACCGTCCTGCACGCCACGTTCATCACCATCGGATAGCGCGTTCCCGACTGCACCGGAAACTGCTCTATGGCATACAAAAGCCCGTTCGCGCTGGTGGCGTTGATGACCCTGCCGCCGCCCACCGACGCGCCGTAGCAGATCCCGGCAGCGCTGTGCTCCCCCTCCGCCGCGATCATGATGAGATCCGTCTCCCCCTTTGCGCGCATCTCGTCGAGATTCTCTGCGATCTGCGTGGAGGGCGTGATCGGATAGTACCCCATCAGATCATAGCCGATCTGTTTGATCGCGACTGCCGCGATCTCATTGCCGCCTGCATATTCTATTACCTGTTTTTCCCTGACATCCGATGTCATTATACTTCGCCCCCTTCGATCCTCTTTTCTGTCAGATAGGACTCCGATGTGATGTAGCCGTCCGGTCCGGCTTTTACATAATACTCCGGCGTGCGCAGCATGTCCTGGTTGGGCAGGAAGAACTTTTTATCCGGGTGTTCCGACTCCAGCCCCCGCACCAGCGCATTGACCGGGCACACGTCGACGCAGCGCATACAGCCCTTGCAGTGATAGTAGTCCAGCCCCTGGTTGACCATCATCTCCCTGCCGTTGTAAGTTCCCTTCGCAAACTGGAACACCATGTCCGGGCAGGTGGAATCACAGAGCCCGCAGTTGATGCACCGCTCTTTGATGAAAACAGGGATATACCCCTGTCTCGACGGGGACAGATCCGCTGTCACCGTACTGCCATACCGCGGATTCACACCGCCGATCGGCGCTGTCGCATACCCCCATTCATGGTCATTCTCCTCCGCCTTCTCCCGCCGGTCAGACCGCTGCCCGCCTTTTGCTTCCAACAGCCGCACCTGCTCATAGCCCTGCTCCAGCCCGCTCAGATTCCCCTCCAGCGCCGCCGGATATTTCCTGCCAAGGCTGTCGCGGCAGATCTGTTTTGCCTCCTCCAATTTCACAAATCCCATCACCTTCGCCATCGCACCCAGCATCACCACATTGATGCGCGACTTTGTCTCCATCGCGATCCGGCGCGCATTGACTCCATAGCAGCAGCCGACCGCATCGGGCAGATGCTGCAAAACCGTTTCACCGTTCCCCTGATCCGTCGCGACGATCACATTCGTCCTGTCACTGCACCCTTTCCAGACACGCTCGTCGCGCATCAGCGCCTGGTGGAAGATCACCAGCAGATCAGGCTCCACGACCGGGGAATGCACCCTGATCTCCCTGTCCGGCGGGGCAAAACGGATATACGCTTTCACCGGCGTCCCTGTCTTCTCAGAACCGTAGCTGGAAAATCCCGCACTGTTGAGCTGCAGATACCGGACTGCCAGCTCGCCCACCATCTTCCCACACAGATTCGCCCCCAGTCCGCCGATGCTCTCCAGACGAATCCCATAATAATCCTGTTTGCTCAAAATCTGCTCAATGCCGTCTGCCATAACTGATCTCCTTTATATTTTGATTTTTTTCACAATAGAATACTCTGTCAATAGAACATGCTGCCAATAAAACACGCTGCCGCAGGAAAGTCCTGCCATTTATATCGCTCCCAGCAGTCCATACAACAATGTCCCCACCACGCCGCTCCCGAAAATGATCGTCACCGCGTTCGCCTTATACTTTCTGAGTATGACCAGTGCCCCGATAAAGATGCCCAGTTCAACGAGCCTGATATTGCCAGGCACAATGTCGTGCAGCTCCGCCTGAAAGAGCCCGAGCATCAGGATCGACGCTCCCGCAGATGCGATCAGCGCCACGACTGCCGGCCGCAGCGAGCCCAGCACCATCTGCACGCCGCTCACCGTGCGGTATTTATAATAAAAATGCGCCAGCGCAAGACAGATACAAAACGACGGGATAATACACCCGATCGTGCAGAGCAGGACGCCGTAGATCCCCGCGGACCGCATCCCCACAAAAGTCGCCGAGTTGATGGAGATCGGCCCCGGCGTCATCTCCGCCACCGTGACCAGATCCGAAAACTCCTCCATGGTCATCAGACCGTGCATGTTGACGATCTGCTCCTGTATCAGCGGAATTGCCGCGTAGCCGCCGCCCACGCTGAACAGACCGACCCATATGAATGAGAAAAATAGTTTTATTAAAAGCATGCCTGCACCCCTTTGTTCTTATTCGATATTTGTTTTGATATTTATTCTGATATCTGTTTTATTCTAATAGTCATTTTGATACTTATTTCACATGTTTTGATTTGATATTTTTGGACTTTGGCATATTGGACACCGAAGGATTCTCTGCCCTGTTCTTTTTGAGATTGTAATACAGATCGATCAGACCGATCCCAAGGCAGACGAAAATGATGATCATCGCGCTGACATCCAGCAAATAAGCCGACACAAATGCCACTACCATCATTGTCATATAGAGGATCCGCCCTGTCTTCACCACGTTCCCCGCCAGATTGATCACCACATCAAAGATCACTGCCGCCACCCCGGCGCGCATCACCTGCAGAGCCGTGGCAATATAGGGATTGGTTCGGAATTGCTCATAGAACAGTGAGATGACCGAGATGATGACCATCGGCGGCAGTATCGTCCCCAATATGGCTGTCAGAGAACCCGCCACCCCGGCGATCCGATAACCGATAATGACGGAGGCATTTACCGGAAGCGGCCCCGGCGCCGACTGCGTGATCGCTGTCACGTCCAGCATCTCGTCCTCCTCCATCCATTTCAGCTCCTCCACGTATCTCTTTTTCATCAGGGAAACGATCACAAACCCGCCGCCAAACGTGCAGGCACTCAACACAAACATTGACTTGAACAATGTCCACAATTTACTGTAATCTTTTTTCATGATTCCTCCGCTTCTTTTATCACAATTTTTTTATCACAGTTTCTTCTATCACAGTTTCTTTTATCACAGTTTCTTTTATCACAGCTTCCTATATAACGGCTTCCCGGACAGCCTCCGGACTCCTTGTCTCCGATGCTGCGGAAAGGTCTTTGTCGCATTTTCTTTTTGATAGTATGTGAAATTCGCTGTCAGAATATACAACATGACTGATTTGTGCAATATGTGAAAAACAGATGTGAAATAGTTTGTGCGAAATCGGGCGGAAAAGGCTTTTGTCCAATTTTGTTCTATCAAGCACAAAGAAATCTCTTTCATTTCGGGGAACGAAGAGCAGATACCCGTTCATCAATGACACACGGGAACATAACACGTTTTGTTTCGACGCCGGGCTAATTTGCGAAAACGGGGAATGGCAGTATCTACACTGTCACTCCCCGGCGTTTTATTTTCAACCATTTTTCTGTTTATATTCCGTCCCCCACGCAACCATAGCGTCTAAAACAGGTTTCAGGCTATACCCCGTTTCTGTTAACGTATATTCCACCCGCGGCGGCACTTCCGGATATACTTTCCGGGTAAGTAACCCACTGTCTTCCATTGAGCGCAGATTTGCCGTCAAAACTTTTTGAGATACATTCCCGACAGATTTTTTTATTTCTCCAAATCGCTTTGTACCGTCTAACAGATCACGGATAATCAGCACTTTCCAACGGTCACTGATAAGCATAAGCGTCGTTTCCACCGGACAGGCAGGCAAATTTTTTTCCATGAAAATCCCCATTTCTTCACAATCGTTTCTTTTGGGTAACTATGGCACAATAAAGTGCGTACTTTACGTTTTCTCTATACGGCTATATTATAATCTTGCAAGCGAGAAAAAACAAGACGCAAACAAAAACAAAAAAGAAAACAGGAGGAACGACGCTATGAAAATCGCAGTTATTTGTGCAAATGGGAAAGAGGGTAAATTGATTGTCGAGGAAGCGATCGCAAGAGGGGCAGACGTTACCGCCGTTGTCCGCGGCGAGAACCAGTCCGCAGCAAAACAGGTCATTCAGAAAGACCTGTTTGATCTGAACGCAGCCGATCTGGAGGGCTTTGATGTTGTGATTGACGCTTTCGGGGCATGGACGCCGGAAACCCTGCCGCAGCACAGCACTTCTCTGAAACATCTTTGCGACCTTGTAAGCGGCAGGACAACAAGACTTCTTGTTGTCGGCGGGGCGGGCAGCCTGTATGTGGACACGGAGCATACCATACAGGTCATGGACGGGGCAGACTTCCCGGAAATGTTCAAGCCGCTTGCTTCCAACATGGGCAAGGCGCTTGACGAACTCCGGACCAGAACCGATGTAAAATGGACCTATATCAGCCCCGCCGGAGATTTTCAGGCAGACGGCGCCAAGACCGGGAAATACATTTTGGGCGGCGAAGAACTGACCTTGAACGCTAAGGGAGAAAGCGTGATCAGCTATGCCGACTATGCAGTCGCTATGGTTGATGAAGCGTTAAACGGAAACCATGTTCAGCAGAGAATTTCCGTTGTAGCAGACTAAACATGTCGATCATTTTGTCAACTGTTTAAACTCCCTGCCCCATAAGGAGCTGTAGAAAAATAACTGACGCATCTTGACTTGTCTATTTCTCCGATTATGCATATCAAAAAGCCTCGCCGTAGCCCGCTACGCCTACGTTTTTTGACAATTGCTTTAGCAATTTCACCTCGAAGAAATATCCTGCGCAAGTTGCATCGGTTATTTTCCTACAGTTCCTAAGGGCAGGGGGCATGACGAGAATCATTTCCCGATTACCTGCGTGATCGATATGATGTTATCCTCACGACAGATGAAATCTGCCGTGAGGATTGCGCCAGCCATCTTTTCGACCGCCAGTATAGCATGCCCCTTGCAGGCGATAGAAAGGAGGACGCTATGACCCAGACAGAAAGGCTTACTTTTCTGATAAACTATCTTCAAAGCGAAAATAACGAATTAAGATCAATAGATATTCCCACACAGGACACAGCAAGGAAACGTCTGTTACGTTCTCTTATGAATATTCGACCGCCAAAACCAGTCGCAAAAGAATTTTTGGCGGTACAGGACGCATATTTGCAGGAAGAATGTTCGGAAAAAGGTGTTATTTCATTATCGGATATTCCATTGATACAACCGGGAATTTACTTATGGCAGGGCGATATCACCCGTCTGTCCGTAGACGCTATCGTAAATGCAGCCAACAGTGCCATGTTAGGCTGTTTCGTTCCCTGTCACGGGTGTATCGACAATGCGATCCATTCTGCCGCAGGCATAGAACTTCGCCTGGAATGTTCCCGTATCATGGAAAAGCAGAAAACAGAAGAACTTGCGGGAAGAGCAAAGATCACAAAAGCCTATAATCTTCCATGCCGTTACGTTCTTCACACGGTCGGTCCGATCATCCGCGGGGCAGTTATCGGGAAAAACCAAAACCTGTTATCAGACTGTTACCGTTCCTGTCTGGAACTTGCAGCAGCCTGTCAGTTGAAAAGTATCGCCTTTTGCTGTATCTCCACGGGAGAGTTTCATTTTCCCAATGAAAAAGCTGCCGAAATAGCAATACAGACGGTACAGGACTATCAAAAGAAAAATCAAAACAGTCTGGAGGTGGTTTTTAATGTGTTCAAAGACAACGACTACAAAATCTATCAGCAGTTGTTGGGATCGTGCGCAGGTGCGGCGTTCCATAGAAAAAGTGAAAAAGAAAATCGAACGCGCTGACGCTGTTGTGATCGGCGCAGGTGCGGGACTGTCCGCCTCTGCCGGATTTGCCTATTCCGGGAAACGCTTTGAAGATCATTTTGCGGACTTTATAGAAAAATATGGTTTTAGGGATATGTATTCCGCAGGCTTCTACCCATACAGCACATTAGAGGAATATTGGGCGTATTGGAGCCGTTACATTTATATCAACCGTTACCAGAATGCACCGAAATCCGTTTATAACGATCTATATGATCTGGTACAGGACAAAGACTATTTTGTTCTGACAACCAATGTAGACCACTGTTTCCAGAAGGCGGGTTTTGATAAACACAGACTGTTTTATACACAGGGCGATTATGGGTTGTGGCAATGCGGGAAGCCTTGTCACGATACGACTTACGATAATGAAACCATTATTAAAAAAATGGTTGCCGAACAGGAAAATATGCGGAGTCCATCCAGGCTGATCTCTCACTGTCCCGTATGCGGTGCGCCTATGTCAATGAATCTAAGGGCAGACAGCACCTTTGTTGAAGACAGCGGCTGGCAAACAGCCGCCAGGCGGTATCAAAACTTTACACGCCGTCACAAAGGATCAGACATTTTATATCTGGAATTGGGCGTCGGCGCCAATACGCCGGGAATCATCAAATACCCATTCTGGCAGATGACATATAACAATCCCAATGCCGCTTATGTATGTGTCAATCTGTCAGAAGCCTATATTCCGCCAGAGATCAGGAAACAGTCTATTTGTATTGATCAGGATATTGGAGATATTTTGAAGATCGGAAGAGCGTCGTGTAGGGAAAGAGTGTAGATCTCGGTGGTCG
>CAJUQU010000087.1 GCA_910588595.1 uncultured Lachnospiraceae bacterium
GATGCATTCTCATTAGAATTTTCAGGGTTGCATTACTGTTTATTTGTCAAGGTTCAATAATCTTTGCTGCTTGTCTAAATCGTGACAGCTTAATTAGTTTATCACAAGCTGGAATATTTTGTCAAGCACTTTTTTAATTTGTTTTGATTTTTATCAAAAGCCTTTTGTCATCTGCTATGCATCTGCATTTCTCAGCGACGTGTTTTATATTATCACGCTCTTTCACAATTGTCAACAACTTTTTTCATTTTTTTCCCATCTTTTTTTGAATACCTAAAAAATGTACTTTCTAAGCAGTTCAATCAGATAATTAGAATAGTAGATCAAGGTGAGAAAACGGCTTTGACCTACCTGTTGTATGACCCATGTATTCAAATCCATCACGTCAAAAACTCCAATCAGCAAAAAGATCAACCATATCACAAAAACTGATTCCGCCAGGCCAAAGACAGCCCCGGCAAGCTTGTCCGCCAGCTTTCCGATCGGAATCGCCCGGACTAGTTTAAAGGTATCTGTCATGAATTTGACAATTTTACTGATTACCTGTATCAAAACCAACAGTATCAGCGCCATCAGAACCTGAACATAACTTTTCTGGATAAAGCTTCCTATGCCTTTTGCCAGTATTACTATCACCAGTATTCCCAATATACAGGATATTATGCGTATAACTCCCTCTAAAAGTCCTCTTTTCCACCCCCATACTGCACCTGTCAACAGTATGAACACCACAATGATAAATAGTATATTGATCTCCAATTCTGCTCCCTCCGATTTTGCTGCTCCTTCAATTGATCGTTTCATTATTGAAGTTGTATGGTCTGTATGCTGTCCTCTGTGACAATCGTATGTCTTGATATGTCTCTGCCCGGTATGAAACATATGACTCTCTCCTCGAAGATCCCATGATATTTGAGTCTGTCATTCCAGTCATAAATAAGACATTCGCTGTCATTGTATATGATGATACCCGATGTATCAAATATTATATCTTTGTATTCGAGATCAAATGCGATCTCACTGACTTTCTTGTCATTGGTATCATAGATCTCAATGCGGTACATCGTCTCCGCTGCAGTATTGTAAAACACAAGGCCTACGTAATCCTGATTATAAAATACACTCTGTATTTCTTCTGAAATCATGGTCTCTGACACACTTTCCGGTTTCTGTCTGCCTTTGAAAAACATCCGCCGGTTATCCGCCACTGCAAACACGGTGTCACTTCCCATAAAATTTACTATGGGTATCACGGCTTCCGGATATACATAGCCACTAACAAAATTATCTGTATAGTTCTGCCCTACCGCTGAAAAATTGTAAAATCCAATGTTGGATACCATTTTGCCCTTTTCAACTTTTATGTAAGAGACCGCAACTAAACTTCCATCATTTGAGATTCCGATTGCGATCGGATATCCGGAATTGCTCATCCTGGTCTTGAAATCCGCAAATGCTTCTCCTGTAGCAGCATTGTACAGATATACCCATGTGACTGTCGAATCATCTAGAACAGCCGCCACTACACCATTGGAGGACACGCAAAAATCCCTGATCGGCATCGTAGTCTCCACTGATCCGATCATCCCCTGCGTGTTGGCGACATAAATCTTCCTACCGTTGTAATCACCTACCGCCACTGTTTTTCCGCTGGTCCGTATCTCTGGATTCTGCATTTCATAGGTCTGGTTCCAGATGGTCTTTCCTTTTAGATCAGTACAGTTCATACCATCATTACTGTATGTAAAGAGTGCGCCGCTGAGGTTGATGCTTTTTGACTCAGAAGCCCTCACCCATTCACTCTGCTGAATCACTTCATAATCAATGTACAACTTATTTTTATAATTGATGTAGGAAGCCACCACGACCACTGCCGCAAGTGCGAGTATCGTCAAAACGGAATACAGCTTGACCTGTCTGTACCTTGCGAGCACGCTGTCCATTGATTTTTTTTCACTGTCGTTTCCTTTGTCATTATTGTTGTTGTCTTTTCCACCTTTTAAAAGGTATTGGTTTCTGTTGAAATCTTTTATTTCCGCCATCAGCATACCTCATTTAATGCTCACAAAAATACTGTATCTGTTCGTCCATGTGTTTTTGTACATGGTTGAACAGATACAGTATAACATTATTTTCATGGAAGTAAAAGCTTTTGTCCATAAAGAATATTATTGGGATCGTCTATATTGTTCCATCTACAGATTTCATCTACGCGGGAGTAGTCCCCATATATGTCATAGCAGATGGTTCTGAGTGTATCGCCTTTGCGTACAACGTAGTATTGTGGGATCGGTGTCTGCTCCTGGACTGGCTGTGCTGTATCAGACTGTGTGGCTTCGCCCTGTACAGATTGCAGCTCATCAGGTGATACTGACACCTGTGTCATATCCTGTGCTGTCCCCGAAGGGATCTCTGCCTGTTCTGGAGCCTGCTCTGCAGACGGCTCCTGGACTGGATCATCTGTCACCACGACCGATTGCGGTTCCTCCTGCAAAGCGTCTGCACTCGGCATTTTTTCTGGTGACTCATTTTGCTTTGTTGTCTCATTTTCAACTTGTACATTCTGCTGCATCGCAGTGACCGGCATTGATCTGTCTTGATCCGGATCTGTCTTTACTGTACTCAGCAGATGGGATGTATTCTCCTCGATAAACGCCATACAGTATTCAATATTTGCCTGCATACTCTGCATTTTATTGTAGTTATTCATGGAAATGATGCCGTATGCCATGACACACACGACGAATCCAAGACACAGGGCATTCATGACGTTCCACATAAAACTGACTTTTGCCTCCTCCCGATTATATGCCTGCGTGATCCTGCTCAGCTGCGCGGCATCGCTCACACTGTTTCTGGTGTGGTTTTCGTGCTCGGTCGGAGAAAATACTACCTTACCTGTTTCATTCTCCCTTGTGGTATTCCATTCCACAAGATAATTCTGCATCTCTTCATTTTGATCATAATATATGTAAAAATCGTCCAGGATCACTCTGGTGTTTCGCAGTGTCAGCTCGATCCGCAGCCTGGAATCCTTGTTGAGGCTTACGCATGCATTTCCTATATAAGAACAGGTAGGAAAATAGGTATTGTTCAGCTGCTGGATCTTATCAAAACCATCGTTTAACACGCCTGCCCCTGATATCACGATCCGGTATCTGCCGTTTTCCTCGATCGATCTGCCGTACAGCGCGATCTCTTGCTGTGATGTTCTTTCTATCTGATACTCCTTTGGATATTCCTTGTTTCCGTTCTGGGATCTGACTGACTCATTCTGTAGGTTTTTTGATAAGATTTTTTTGATAAAGGTATGTACGTAATCCTCTAAATACAGAATATATATCCCTTCGGGAGCTCCTATCGTTCGTGTATTTACAGGAATTAAACTCTGCGTGTTTGTAAGTACATTTGTTTGCTTGTCCATACTGGCATCACCTTTGCATCCTTTCGTATTAAGATATTTATTTTGTCGCGGAATAAGAACTTGTGTTTTGCTGCATTCAGGCAGTCCACACTGACAATATTATCTTAGCACTTCTTAACTGAGGAATCTGTCGAAATACGTCAGCCTGAAAAAAATAAAAAGGGTCTCGAAAAACCCTTTAGACCCTTTTTATTCTTAAAATTTATCAGTTATAAAATTTGTAGATCGTGGTCGTCCTATATGGCCGGTCCGGTCCGTATACAACATCCTGGAAAGCGGACTGGTTGATCGCATCCGGAAAGCACTGTGTCTCTAAGCAGAGTCCGCTGCGCTTGTCGTACGCTGCACCGCCCTTGCCGGTCTCCGGCTTGATACAGTTGCCCGCATAGAACTGCAGCCCCGGCTGGTCTGTGTAAACGTCCATCTTTCTGCCCGATGCCGGATCCTCCACGGAAGCAACCTTTTTGAGTGTTCCATCAAAATCGTCCAGCGCGTAATTGTGATCATAGCCTTGTCCGTATCCAAGCTGTACGTCGTCTGCATCAATTTCATCGCCTACTGTCTTCATCGTTCGGAAATCAAACGGTGTGCCTGCCACCTCCACAAGCTCTCCGGTCGGGATCAGCCGCTCATAGATCGGCGTATAATGTGACGCATGGATACAGAGCTTATGTGCCTCGATCTTGCCGCTGTCATGTCCTGCCAGATTGAAATAAGTATGATTGGTCATGTTGATCAGGGTTTTCTTGTCGCTTGTCACGTCGTAATCGATTTGGAGCCCGTTATCATCTGTGACAGTGTAAGTCACCTGCACTTTCTTGTTTCCAGGAAATCCCATGGATCCGTCTGCATCGTCAATCGTAAATACGACGCTGTTGTCTCTTGTCTCAGCGTTCCATACTCTCTTGTGATACCCTTTGTCCGCATCGCTGTGGAGATTGTTGGTACTGTCATTTACTGCAAGCTCATACTTCACACCGTCGATGGTAAAACTTGCATTGTCAATGCGGTTTGCGCTCGGTCCGATCGTTGAACCGAAGAAACTGCCGTTCTTGAAATAACCTTCAACACTGTCGAATCCGAGCACGACATCTGCTGTCTTTCCGGACTTGTCCGGCACGAGAAGACTGACGAGGATCGCACCAAAGTTGGTCACTTCCGCGGTGAAACCATTGTCGTTTTTGATGGTGTACAGGCTTACTTCCGTACCATCTTGTGTTTTCCCAAAGCTTTTTGTTGTGATTGCCATTTGTTTTCCTTCTTTCTTTTTCATTCTTTTTGTTTATACTTTATCTTAATGTTTATAGATACAGTACTTTTGTATCATAGTACTTATACAAGATCCAGCACCTGGTACACTGGCATTTTGAAGATCATGTGCCGAATCCATGTCCTTTATCAAGTTTTTGTTTGCCGTGTGCCCATCCCAATTGCATGAGTCTGGTTCCAGGGTTACAGTTCCGTCCTGCCTTCAAGTGCCCGCAGAAGCGTCATCTCATCGATGCATTCCAAGTCGCCGCCAACAGGTACGCCGCTGGCGATGCGCGTCACTTTCACACCGGTGGGCTTGATCAGCTTTGATATGTACATTGCCGTGGTCTCTCCCTCAAGGCTCGAATTGGTCGCTATGATGACTTCACGGATATCGCCCTCCAATCGCTTTACGAGCTCCTTGAGCCTGATTTCATTAGGACCGATCCCCAGCATGGGGGAGATGGCTCCGTGAAGCACGTGATACACGCCCTCGTATTTGCCTGTCTTCTCATATGCCGCTAGATCCCTGATATTCTCCACGACCATGATCGTCGTGTGGTCGCGGTTTGGATTGGCACAGATGGGACAGGTCTCTTTGTCTGCAAGCGTATAACAGGACTGGCAGTAATGGATATTATTCCGCGCATCTACCATGATCTGCGCAAAGCGCTCGACATGCTCCTGCGGCATGTTGATCACATGGAGTGCAAGCCGCTGGGCTGATTTGCTTCCAACACCCGGAAGCTTGGCAAACTGTTCGATCAATTTATTGATATATCCGCTGTAGAGTTCCATCAGAAAGGCAGTCCTCCGCCGAGTCCCAAACCGCCTGTCATTTTGCCCATGAGTTCGTTGTTTGCCTCATCTGCCTGACGGAGCGCCTCGTTTGTTGCTGCCACGATCATATCCTGAAGTGTCTCGATATCATCGGGATCCACTGCCTCCTCCGAGAGTGTGACTTTCACGACTTCCTTCTTGCCTGTAACGACAACTTCAACTGCCCCGCCGCCTGCCTTTGCAGAAAATTCCTTGGTCTCAAGCTCCTTTTGTCCCTCCTCCATCTGCCTCTGCATGCGCTGTGCCTGTTTCATCAGGTTGTTCATGTTTCCAGGCATCCCTCCTGGAAATCCTCCTCTTTTTGCCATGTGCTTTTCTCCTTCCTTATTCCTGCACGATCTTGTCATGTGAAGTCTTTCAAATTCATTCCTCAACTTCTATGTCCATGTTGATCACTTTTGTGAGATCAACATAAATCTCATCAAACTGTCTGCCTGGGTCGAGGCTGCGTATCTGCACAGATACTTCTTTTTGTAAATAATTCGATATCATGTCTTCCACATGTTTGTGATTTTCCTCAGTGTTGAGATAATCATATGCCACGCCGTCCTCCACTACGAGCAGAAGCCGGTTGTCCCCACCGAGGCTCAAATGCGCATTTTTGAGATGCGTCTTGAGCGGCTGGCTCGTCCCTGCCACAATTCCATGCCAGCTGCTGACGATCTGCTTGATATCATCAGAAATCGCTTTGGGCATCTCTGGTCTGGACGGAACTGCTGTGGCTGTCTCTATTGATTGTATCGCAACTGGGGCTGCCTGCACAACACCTTTTTCAATTTTTTCTTCCAAATCTTTCACGCGCGCCACAACGGCATCGTTTGACGTCTCCATGGCAGGCCTGCACAGCTTGATCAGTGTCATTTCGATCAGGATACGCTTTTGCGTGGCGTACTTGATCTGACCGGATAACTCTGAAAAGATGCGGATCTGACGCATGATCTCCTCCGCGTCCATCGATTCTGCCTCTGTTTTCAAGCGCGCGAGATTGTCGCTGGACACATCGATGACATCTTCGATATCGCTGTCTGAGGTCTTTACCAGCAAAAGATTTCTGAGATACCATGTGATGTCCGTGACAAACTGGGTGAGTTCACGCCCCTGCATGACGACTTCCTCGAGGAGCGAGATACAGCCTGTGATGTCGCGCGTCTGTATCATCTCCAGCAGGCGCGCGAACACCTCTGTATCCACAGCGCCTAGTACATCCAGGACTTTGTCATAGGTCAACTCTTCCCCGAAATGGAACGCGATGCACTGATCAAGAAGGCTGAGCGCATCGCGCATCGAACCGTCCGCTGTCTTTGCAATGTATTTTAGCGCTCTTTCCTCGACCTGAACCTGCTCTTTGTCCATGAGTTCACGCAGACGGTCTGCGATCGTTTCTATGGTGATGCGCTTGAAATCGTAACGCTGACACCGCGAGAGGATCGTGATCGGTATCTTGTGCACTTCGGTGGTCGCCAGGATAAAAATAACGTAGGAGGGCGGTTCCTCCAGCGTCTTCAGCAGTGCGTTAAACGCTCCTATTGAAAGCATATGCACCTCATCGATGATATAAACCTTGAATTTGCCCTCCACCGGCGAGTATGACACCTCATCGATGATCTCGCGGATATTGTCCACGCCGTTGTTAGACGCGGCATCGATCTCGATCACGTTGACGCTTGCACCGGACGCGATGGTCTGACAGCTTCTGCACTTCCCACAGGGACTGCCGTCTACGGTATTTTCACAGTTGACGGATTTGGCAAACAGTTTTGCGATCGTCGTCTTGCCTGTTCCGCGCGTTCCTGTAAATAGATAGGCATGTCCGATGCGGTCCGCCTTGATCTGGTTTCTGAGTGTTGTGACGATTTGATCCTGCCCCTTTACATCCTCAAAGATGTCGGGACGGAATTTTCGGTATAATGCGGTGTATGACATGGTGTCCTCCTCATTTTGGCTTTGATCAGCATAATTTATTATGCCATTTTTAGCGCGAAAAAACAAGGGTATGAGATTTATTCTAATATATTCCCACTGCTGTGGGATATTTTTAATGTCTTTTAACTGATGCCCCAATACCGTGTGCCATTGTCCCAGATACAGCTGCGTTTTTCAACTGCATTCAGCGCCAGTTGTTAGTACTCTATCCAGACAGAAATTAGATTTGTGGGATGCATGATTCGTGCCAGTGCTAGAGCGTGTTTGAAAAATGCTCTAGGTAGAATTTCGACGGTGATGGGTGGCATCGTCTTGAAATTTTAACAACGCAATGGTGCGAAACAGGCGGTTCACGATTCTAATTTCTGTACGGATGGAGCCCTAGAGTTTGTTCAAAATATCCCGTTTTGGACACTTTGATGTCACCACTCACTTGTTCGGCTGTCTATCGCTTTTTTATCTTTTTCAGATACATTTTCAGTTACATTTACCAAAACACCTTGCATTATTGAATGTGATGCAGTAAAATTAAGAAACTTTAAAGGGTGCTATCTAGAACACTACAAAATGATCTGTAACAATTTTTTGTGATAGGAGAAAATGAAAACATGAGTTGTCTTGGAAATCTTTTATGGTTTATCTTTGGGGGTTGTATCAGCGGGCTCAGCTGGATGCTCGCGGGTTGTCTGTGGTGCATCTCGATCATCGGGATCCCCTATGGCATCCAGTGCTTTAAATTCGCGTCGATGTCCTTTTTCCCGTTTGGCAAGGAGATCGTCTATGGCGGCGGAACTGCCTCCTTCATCGTAAACATAATATGGATCCTGATCTCGGGCATTCCGCTTGCCATAGAGCACCTCACGATCGGCTGTCTGTTGTGTCTCACGATCATCGGGATCCCGTTTGGATTGCAGCAGTTTAAGCTGGCAAAGCTGGCATTGATGCCGTTTGGGACGCGTATCGTGCACATGACTGACAAAAATTCTTATGGTTAAATGCCTTCGTCTGTGGTAGAATATTAGATAAATCATTATAATACGACAGAAAGGCATGATGTATATGGCTGCACTTTTTGATGAGCGTGTGGAACAGGCGATTCAGATCATATGGTTTGACAGGGATCCGGACAGGCGTGAGCAGGCGCTTGCGCTGCTGCGCGGGGCTGCCAATTTGGGTGACGGGGACGCCTTTTATTTTCTCGGGCGCTGTTATCTTGGAAAAAGTTATGTCGATCCGGTCATGGAAATGCCGGTGGACACGCCGTTTGCTTTCGAGTGCTTTCATCAAAGTCTTATCTTCGAGAGTGCTGTCGGTATGTTTGGAACAATGTACCAGGAAGGATATCAACCGCCGGACGGCACCTCTGTCCACCTGCCCTATCACTCCAAAAAAGAGATCTGGAACGCGGTATCACAGATGGCAGAACAGGGACAGGTCTTCTGCAAATTCATGATCGCCAACGCCTATTACTATTGCACAGCCGCTGATTTTCTAGGTATCACGCCGGAAGGCGTGGGCACTAAAAGATACGAGCGGCTGCAGTATGAGTGGACTGCCACTGCAGTCCGGCTCTATGAAGAGTGTCTCGCGCGCGGGCTTGGCATCGCCCTCCCCAATCTGGTCGATATCCTGCGCACTGGCAGACACGGCGCACCGGTCCAGAGACAGCGGGCAAAAAACTACATTCATATCGGAGCCGACATGGGGATCGGAGCTTATGAGCGCATCGTCGGCAACGAATACCGCGATGACGACGAACTCGACAAAGCAGTTGAAATGTACGAGCGCGCTGTCTCCCACAAAGATGATTATGCCTACTATTGTCTGGGCAGACTATACACCTATAACGGGGCTATGCCGCTCGATCTGAAGAAGGCACTGTCCTATCTGGAAAAAGGTTATGCAAATCTTCCAGATGATGCGGGATTCTGCAATCTGTTAGGTGAAATTTACTTTCGCGGCGGCGAGGATATCAAGCCCAACTACGAACAGGCGTTCTTGTTGTTAAGCAAAGCGTACTTTAAGGGAAGCACCTGGGGCTCTGATATGCTCGGCACCTGTTATCTAAACGGTCTTGGCACTGCGCCGAACTTAAATATGGCGCGAAAACTCTTCGAGCTGCATCCGAGAAAGCCACTCGCCGCAGGCGGCCTGAGACGGCTCGAGAGCAATAAAAAGACATCTTCAAAGTGATTGCGTCCGCAGGGATACCGATGAGCAGTCTGAATTATGGAACGTCACCTCGATCCATGACACACCAATCTGCTCACTGTTCTTTGTTCTCCCCATGAGAAATCTGTGCCGGCTCTGTTTCCTGAGCAGAAGGCTGTGCACCAGGCGCCTGACCTGTTTCCTGAGCAGAAGGCTGTTCACCAGGCGCCTGAGGCTGTGCATTCTGCGGCATCTGTCCTGCAGGCGGCATTGCCCCCATGAAAGATGTCTGCCAGCCGGCATTATGATCTTGCGGCATTGATACTGACATCTGCTTCCGACTGTTCTGAGCACGAAGCTCCCTTTTCACTTTGCGTTCCGCCACAAAATTCTTGATTTGATCCCTGAGAAAAACAAAACAGATCACTGCGATGATCAATATGTACGGCGACAATCTGATCACCAGGAACAGCACACCTTCCAGAAATGACACAAAGCCTCTGCCTGTGGACAAAAGTGTATTCTTTAACCGGTCTGCAAATGTATTTCTCCTGACAGGCTCGCTGTCCTGACGGTACTCCATAACCTCCGAGATGCCAATGTTGACATAAGAGTATGCCACGTCCATATCCATATAGCGTCTGGTTGTCTGCAGATCATTGAGCTGATACTGCACCTCTGACAGCCGCTGCTCCACTGTGATCATGTCCTCGATCGTCTCACACTTCTCGAGCATCGCCAGCAGATTCTTTTCCTGGATCTGCAGCGCCTCGATCTGTGCTGTCGTGTCATAGTACTTCTGGCTGATATTATCCACACTTGTTGTTTTGGAGATCACCTTGCCGACACCGTCAAGCTCCTCCAGAAAATTGGTGTAATCCTTTGAAGGGATCCGCACCCTCAGGTAATTGTGCAGCGTGCCGCTTGTCTTGCGATAGCTTTCATAATACCAGTCATGCCCGCTGTCACTCTCGCTCTCCGACTGGATGACACCGCTGTATTTGGCGATCGCCGCCTTGACAGAAGTCATCGTTGCAGCGTAGTCGAGTGTCTCGATCTCGAGATTGCAGTGATACACGAGCTTCTCCTCAAGCAGTGCCATGTCTTCCATGTCCGGTGTCCCCTCCTGCGCCTGACTTTTTGTCATGCCCTCCTCCATGGCAATCTCTTCCATCTCTAACTCGGCGTAGTTGTCACTTGCAAAGCCACTGCTATAGGAATCCATCGGGGCAGTGTTGTTAGACGCTGCCGCCGAGTCAGCTGTCATCATGGATTGCGAACCGCCTGATGCACCCCCGCAGCCTGTCAGCAAACTTGTTATGACTGCAAACAGTGGTAAAAGTTTTGTCCATTTTCTTTTCATACATTCCCTTCCTTTCTTCATTCTCCGATGATACACACCGAAAGGCACGTATACCAGATTGATCTGACTGCATGATGATGATTCTGTAATATATACGATTTGCCAAAATGATTTTTATGGGTTTTTCTTTTTTATTTTGTATCCATCGGCAGGAGAACATCCACCACAAAAAATCCGTTTTCCGTGTAGCACATCATGTCCCCGCCAATCTTCTGTGCCGCCTCGAGCATCGTCTGTAAGCCAAATCCATGGTCTGCACCTTTTTTGGTAGTGCTTGGTATTGTCCCTTTCTCCACATGCAGAGCGCTGCTGCAGGTATTTTTCATCCGGATGGTCAGACGCTTTTTGCTGTACCCCATCTGCACAGATACTTTCCGCTGCTCCTGCGGCAGCTCCCAGAGTGCATCCCTTGCATTTTCCAGCCCGTTTGAAAAAATCTGGCACAGCTCCATATAGGGGAGCTGTTCATCACCGATTTGAACGTCAAGCTCCAACGTCACACCAATCTGCTCAAATTTCTGTGAAAAACTGCCAAGTACCGCATTGATATATGGATTGGCACAATACTGTCCCATACAAATATCCATCTCGTCCTGCACATTTCTCAGATACTCCAATGCTTCCTCCATCTTTCCTGCCGCCAGAAGCCCTGTGAGTGTAACTGTATACCCCTTCATGTCATGTTTGAGTTTGCGGATACGCTGCTGGCTTTCAAGCTGTTCCTGCAGGATCCGCTCATTCTGCTGCTTGCGGTAGAGCAAAAGCTGTCCGTACAGTGAGGAGAATATCACACTATAGGTAAAAAGCATCAGCACCAGGATCAGTATACACACAAGAACATCCTCCGGACGTTCCACTATATTGACAGGGTACTGCACTACCAATACTAGCAAAATATAATACAGCATTGTCATTCCCGAAAAAATGCCCCATCCCTTCTCCACTGAAGCCTGGAGTTCCAGATAAGGCTTCCTCAGGTAACGATATGCCAGATACTCAATCAGCGGAAATGCAATCAATCTACTGAAAAACATCAGCACAAACTTCCCATTCCCTAGATAAAAATCCAACAGGTTTGTGGCTGCCATGATCCACAGCGAGGTCGTATCTGCCAGACAGAAGGTCAGAATAAAACGAAACTTCTTGTCGGCTGAAATGATATAGAAAAACACAAAACTCGGAACTGAGCAGGTAAAGAAAAACATTTTGCCAAGAAACGAAAATCCAAACACCCATCCCATAATCATGTTAGAAATCATCAAAATACCCATACCGGCTCCTGCAAGAAATGCTGTCTTTCGTCTGTTATAACGCGAACGAAACAACATCACAAACAGGAAAATCACATGGAACATTGCCCACAAAACGGATAAATCCCTCAATACTACATACTGCATCTGTATACCTCCTAATCTTTTTCCCAGAACGTGTGTAAAGTGCGCTTGAGCAAGGAAGGTTTTCCTACTCGCAGCGCTCCCCCTGTGCGACATCTGACGGATCATTTTCTCCGCTCGGGGTGTGAGCGCGTCCCGTGCGCCGCCATGCGACATAGTTCCTCTGCACGGGGTGTGAATAATGAAAGGACGAAGTCCTGCTTCGTCCTTATGGAATGATTTTCCAAATATTATTCCGTCGGTGTGTCAGAGAGCGCTGTACCCTCCGACAGGATTTCGTCAACGCCCTCGACAGGTGAAGTGTCCGGCAGACCAACACTTGTCCCGGCATTTTCCGCCTTTTCCTGCGGGTCATACTCCTGCCGCTGTCTGTCGTCCTCATCCTCCCACAGGGATTTGTACTTCTCTCTTTTTTTACGCTCATTGAGCATAGCGAGGTTCTTTGCCGCCAGATACACTTCCATGCTGTAGTCCATCAGCTTCTTCTCATCCGAAGCCGGCACTTTCGCACCCTTTCCGATGCGCCGTGCCACCTCCATGATCTTCGCCATATCATCACTTTTTTCCTGCATGACATCACTCTGCTGCCTTGACACCTCCGCATTCCACACCAGCACGCGCTCCTCCACAAGACGGTCAAGAACCTCCTGGTTCTCGTCAAACCGCTGTGTGACGGCATCGAGCGTGAGCTCCAATCTCGCTGCCTCGTTCGCGTAGATCTCCTTCCCATCCGGCGTTATGTTCATCTTCTTTTCCAGATCTTCCCTTTTCTTTAGGAGCTTTTGCTTCTGCTCCAGCAGACTGGCGCGCTGTGCGCGGTATAATTTCTGTGCTTCACCGATCTTCATAGGATCACCTCCTGATTTTTTTACCGAAAATGTCTATACCCGCTCACGCCTCCGCCAGCTGCAGATCATACAGCTTCTTGTACATGCCGCCCAGCTGCAGCAACTCCTGGTGCGAGCCGCTC
>CAJUQU010000088.1 GCA_910588595.1 uncultured Lachnospiraceae bacterium
CTTCGCTGGCGTTCTGCATGGAAGCATAAAGGCGCTCCATCGTCTTTTCAAACTGGTTTTTATCCACCGGCTTGACCAGATAGTCGTAGGCCTGTACCTCAAAAGACTGGAACACCATCTCTTTGAGTACTGTAATGAATACCAGAAAGCCCCGGAACTGATTCGCCCTCAGTTTCCTTGCCGTTTCCATACCGTCCATGTCCTTCATCTGGATATCCAGAAACAGAATGTCGATCTGCCCATTGTAGCTTAACAGCTCTTCGCCGCTGGAAAACATACGGAGGCTGATCTCCCGATTCTTTTTATGAAAGAAATCAGAAACAAAAGACCTTATATGATCAGACATATGTTTTTCATCATCACAGATTGCAATACGGATCAATGCGTTACCTCCTCATCATTCTATGTCAGCGGCAAAAGATACACTTCTGCCGCTGACATATACAAACATCTTATTATAGCCTGTCAGCAATGCCAAAACAATTTGATTGCTGTGAAATGTTTATCTGTTGCCGTAAAATGCATTACGATGTAACCAAGGGCTTCACTATATCGGAATCCTTTGCTAACCATCGGAGTGATTTTGTGGAAAATATAGCCTGATGGATATATATGGCGGTTCTCCGCTGTAGATGCGTAATACGATTTCGTCAAACAGACTTAACTGTACATAGTTATTTTTTTCTTCAAAGGCGTTTAGATATTCAAATATCTGTCTGTTATCATGCACAATGCCTTTCTCTGTGCATATTTGATGAAACAATCTCTTTCCTGCATGAATCATCACCTCTGCTTTTCATTGTATCACATAAAACATGACAAGTAACCGGGAAGTTCCAAAACGTGGATAGAGGGGAGCTGGCAAAGTAATCCAAAACGACAATTGTCATTGCCACTCCCTGCCCTTCCTTTTTTGCAACAAAAAAGCAGGATCAAGTCAGCTATGCCAAGCGTGGTACTTGTCCCACATAAAGAGCTAATTTAGTCCTGCCTAAATGTTAAATATTCAATTATCACCTCTTTCAAGGTACACTTCTTACACCATCAAAATGCTTGATGGTAATTTAGTGTCAAGTTGCTTATTTTCCTGTTTCAAGATTAAAAATGAGCCCATCCTAATCACTTTCGCTGTTCTCACAGCGGTTTTTTCTTAGGACTAAATCAGCGGAAACCTTTGATTTTACTGGCTTCTTACTGACTTGACACTATTATACCATCAGCCCCCCACTCCCTATTAGGGTACTCCGCAAATCCGTCGCGCTCTGCCCCCCTGATCAGATAATTCTTGATATTGACGGAGTTGGCGAGAATGTCATTGCGGTTCACGACCGCCCATTCCATGAGCTGCGCGCAGCCGCCCGCTGTGATCGCAGCCGCCACGCTGGTCCCGCTCCTGTCCCCGAACGGCGTGGAGACCCCCACTCCCGGTGCGGCGATATCGGGAACGATATAGTTGTCTCTCGCATTCCCTCTCCCCGAGAACGCGGCGATACTGTTGTTGCTGATCTGGTAGCCCGCCACCGTCACCGCACTGTGCACATAGCCTGGCTCTGTGATCGTCGTATAGGGGCTGGATTCGAGAAAATACGTGTCCGACGACAGGAACTCGGAAACCGGGAGCCAGATGTCAAACTGCCCGCCCATCGCACTGCCCTCCGAATTGATCCTGATATTCCAGATGCCCTGTGTCGGATCGGAAAACCGGAACCGGATCACCTCCGCTCCCGACAGTGATTCCACGAGCTGATACTCGATCACGATCCGGGTCTTTTCATAGACAAATGTAAACTCCTGCGGGACGTAGCTTCGGGGATTGTTCCACCGGGCAGTCTCCCCGCCGGGCGTCCGGATGACCACATTATAAAAATAGGGCGCATCCCCCCACAGCTCCATGATAAAGCCTTTCTCATTTTCCCCCACACGGATCTCCACGTCCTGATACGCCTCTCTCTCGCTGATCTGCCCGAAAAAATGATGCGCGCTGTTGCCCTCATTTCCACCGGCAACCACGGACACCCTGCTTTTCTGCGTGCTGATATAGTTGAGATAGCTGCCAAGCATTCCCCCGCCGGTATGGTCTCCTAGGCTCGTTCCGACCCCGAGACAGATCACGAGCGGACGCGTCAACAGCAGCGCATATTTCTGCAGATACTGGATCGCCAGCATGATATCAGCTTCGCTGTAACAGGGGACACCAGGCGGGATCTTGTAGTAATCCTTCAAGTACTGTTTCGCCTCCTTGAGCTTCACGACCGCAATCTGACAGTCCGGCGCCGCGCCGACAAAACTGTTGTTCTCGATCGGACTTCCCGCTGCCAGGCTTGCCATAACGCTCCCGTGACCGTTCGCATCGGTGCTGGGCACGACACTCAGCGGATCCTCACTCGCAAGCGCCTCATTGATCATCTCGTTCGTGTACTCCGATCCGTATTCAAATCCCTCCGGCGGCGTGCCGGTCTGGATCGTCTGATCCCAGATCCCGACAATGCGGCTCTTGCCCGCATAATCCCTGAAAACGGGATCCTGATAGCGGATTCCCGTGTCTATGAAACCGATCGTCACGTTTTTTCCTGTGAGACTCAGCGGCGCTCCCTGCACGGACAGGATCCCGGACTCCGCAAGGGCGAGCGTATTCAGATTCCTGTTCTGCGCAGCCCGCAGCACGGCCTCTTCCCCATATGCCATCAGCCCATAACATTTCGGTGTCAGTGAATACGCGCGCTGCCCCATCGGATAACTCTCTGTACTTCTCCGCTCTATGTACAAGATGCCTATGTCCTGTGTGATCTTGTGAAAACAATAATCAAACGGCAGGTCAAACCTATAATCTCCCGTCAAAATAACATCGCCCAGGATATCTGTATAATCATTCGACAAAATACGTTCCTTGCAGGTCACTTTTTTCCCTCATCTGAAAGGTTATTATTATAGTATATGCATTTTCCGTCAAAAAATCCAAAAGTTTCCAGCGTTCTTATATATGATCATTCCATGCTAAGAAAGTGTGCGAACATAACCTACGCATTTTATTTAATTCCTTAGACGGACGCAAAAAAAGACGGCTCCCTGGAGAGCCATCTTCTCTTTTACCGTTTTTTCAGTTTTCTCTCAATCCGCACTACACGCCAGAGTACGCTGCGAATCCAGCATCGATCGGGAGCACGACACCGGTGATCGCGCTTGCTGCCTTGTCGTCGCACAGGAAGAACACACCGCCGAGCAGCTCCTCGCTGTCGACAAAGCGTCCTGTCGGCGTGCCGCTCAGGATCTTGTTAGAGCGCGCTGTCGGCGTGCCGTCCTCGTTGAACAGCAGGCCGCGGTTCTGGTTCGACACCAGGAAACCGGGCGCGATCGCGTTGCAGCGGATGCCCGTGCCTGCAAAGTGTGTCGCGAGCCACTGCGTAAAGTTTGACACAGCCGCCTTCGCACCGGAGTAAGCCGGGATCTTGGTCAGCGGTATATACGCATTCATGGATGAAATGTTCAGGATGCATCCTGACTTCCTCTCCACCATATCCTTTGCAAACACCTGCGTCGGCAAAAGCGTTCCCTGGAAATTCAGCTTGAACACAAAATCCACGCCGTTGGGATCCAGGTCAAAAAATGTCTTCTGCCCCTCCGATGCCTCGTGCTGGTACTCATTGTCGGTCGTCGCGCGGGGATTGTTGCCGCCCGCTCCGTTCACAAGGATGTCACAGGGACCTAAGTCCGCCAGCACCTGCTCATGAACCTGTGCAAGCGCCTCCGGCTCCAGCACGTTTGCCTTGTAGCCCTCGCAGATGAATCCCTCAGCCTTGCACTCATCGGCAAGCGCCTTCACAGCCTCCTCATTCAAGTCGAGCGCCGCCACCTTCGCGCCCGCCTGCGCAAAGGCTTTCGCCATCGTCCCGCACAGCACGCCGCCCGCGCCTGTGACGACGACCACTTTTCCGCTAAAGTCTATATTTAATGGCAAATCCATCATTTGATATCTGTCCTTTCCGTTTTTATTCTAAAATGCCCTACTTGTGTTCAGCACTGCCGTCCAAACGCTCGAGCAGATCCCAGCAGCCCCACATATACATGATCCCCAGCGCCCGGTCATACAGTCCGTAGCCCGGTCTGCACTGCTCGCCCCAGATATGTCTGCCGTGATCCGGGCGGATGTAGCCGTCATAGCCGCAGTCGTGATAAGCGCGCATGATCTCAAGGATCCCCACATCACCGTCACAGTCGCGATGCGACGCCTCCGTAAAGTCCCCGTTCGGGAAATGCTTCACGTTGCGGATGTGCGCAAACGCAATCCTGTCGCAGTAGGTGCGGATAATGTCCGGCACGTCGTTGTCCGGATTCGCACCGAGCGAGCCGGAGCACAGGCACAGGCAGTTGTGATCGTCGTCCACCATGGCCAGAAACCGCCCGATCGCCTCCTTGTCCACCAGCAGGCGCGGAATGCCAAAGATATCCCACGGCGGATCATCCTGGTGGATCGCCATCTTGATACCGGTCTCATGACACGTCGGCATGATCGCCTCCAGGAAATATTTGAGATTATCCCACAGCTTCTCCTTCGTCACCGGGCGATACGCCTCGAACAGCTCATCGAGTTTCGCCATGCGCTCCGGCTCCCAGCCCGGGAACGTCATCCCGTGAAGGTTTTCAAGGATATAGGCTGCCATCTCCTTATAGTCCTCCTGGATCTTTGCCTTCTCATAAAACAGCGCTGTAGAACCGTCCTCCATCGGGTGGAAGAGATCCGTCCTCGTCCAGTCGAAGATCGGCATGAAATTGTAGGTCACGACCTTGACCCCGAACTTCGCGAGATTGCGCAGTGTCTGTTTGTAATTCTCAATATACTGATCGCGCGTCGGCAGACCGATTTTGATATCATCGTGGACGTTCACACTCTCCACAACGTCCATGTTAAACCCGTGATCCTCGATCTGGTGGCGCATCTTCTCGATCTCGTCGATCTCCCACACTTCACCTGCCGCCTTGTCGTGCAGCGCCCACACAAGACCTGTCACGCCGGGAATCTGTTTGATCTGCTCCTGCGTGATGCTGTCATTCCCCTCGCCGTACCAGCGAAAAGTCATCTGCATAAAATCTTACCTCCTATTTTTAAGTTTCGATCGTCAAATCCGTGTGTCAAAAATACCGCAGAAAGAATCCACCGGATCCTCGCCCGTAAACGCGTCCTCACCCGCCATCAGCTTTGCGATCAGCGCGTCCAGCGTGGACTCGTTGCTGTCGCAGGTGTTGATGTACGTTCTCGCCTGCGGAATGTCAGCCAGCACAAACGGATGCTGTACACCGACCACCACGACCGGAAGCTCAAATACATACCACGGGATCTCCCCGCCGCCCTTCGTCATGCCAAATGCGGGGCGCGCAACGGGCTGGAATCCGCCCGGAATGTCCACCAGCGTGATGATCAGATCCTGGTTCTCACGGAACTCCTTGATCGGTGTCTTCCCCGCAAAATACATGTTGATATCCGGCTTTTCACCCGCCTGTATCTGCTTCTGCATCTTCTCGATCGGGCTCTCGTATATGAAAGCGTCAAACCCCTTCTCTGTCAGCTTGTCGCGCAGCACCTCGGCAGCCGATTTCTTCGACCCAAACAGCGACACCAGTCCCGGCGCGGACAATCCCTTCACGTACACGATCATGATGCGCTTGTAGCGCTCCGGCGTGATGGGCAGCACATCCTTATCCTTGTACCTCACCAAAGTGACAGCCTTGTCAGAAATCTCCTTCTGCATCGCCACATGCGCCTCGCAGCCGATGATCTCATGCACCTGATCGCGCGGCGGCATCAGCTCTGCCTTTGTCTTCCTGTGCAGTCCCATGTGCGCCTTGAGCGCCAGGATGCGGTGCAGCGCATCGTCGAGCCGCTCCTCGGTGATGCGGCCGTCCATATACCCCTGCTTCATGCTCGCAAAATCTTCGTCCATCTCGTTGAAAAACAGGAACATGTCCACGCCCGCAGCGATCGCTGCCGGGAGCACGTCACTGCGCTTCATGCGGCAGGTCAGACCTACCATGTGCGATGCATCCGTCAATACCATCCCGTTAAATCCAAGTTTCTCGCGGAGCAGTCCCTGGATCAGCTCCGGCGAGAGCGTCGCGGGCATCATCTCGTCGTCCGTGATATCCGGGTTGAAGTGGCGCGCGTACGCGGGCTGCATGATGTGCCCCGCCATGATCGCCTCGAGCCCGTTGTCGATGAGCGTCCTGTAGACCATGCCAAACGTCTCGTCCCACTCCTCACAGCTCATATCATTCACGCTGTTTGCCACATGCTGGTCGCGAAAATCCAGCCCGTCGCCCGGAAAATGTTTTGCCGCGCAGCAAAAGCCAGGATTCGCGTGCGCGCCGTCCATGTAAGCCTTTGCCATCTCTGCCACCCGCTTCGGCTCATTGCCGTAAGTGCGAAGCCCGATCACAGGATTTTCCCAGTTGTACATGATATCGCTGACAGGCGCAAAGGATAAGTTGCAGCCGATCGCAGCCGCCTCCTTGTTTGCCATGTAACCCAGCTGGTACGCATAGTCCACATTTCTGGTCGCGCCGATCTTGGTCTGTCCGCCGATCGGTGTCCCGTCCGTGCAGGCGCCGTTTCCGCCGTTCTCCGTGTTGCAGGCGATGATCAGCGGTATTTTGCTGTTCTCCTGCAATATACGGTTCTGCTCGTATATCTCATCCGCAGTCCCCGGATTGTACCGGATCCCGCCGATATGGTAATCGTTGACTGTCATCTTCAGATAGTCCTCTGTGCGCGAGGAACCCATGTTGAAAAAAAGCTGTCCGATCTTCTCATCAATATCCATCCCTGCAATCGTATCTTCCACCCACTTGCAGTCCTCGTCTGACAGGTTGAACGGCTTTGCTTTCATATCTACCATTGTACCACTTCTCCTTTTTATAATCCATTGTATCAGCTACTTTTTTCCAAGATTTGTGAGAAATTGTTCCTTTTTTTCCTGCTGGTATCCCCCGCCGTAAGTGCCGTTGAGGAAATGCCCGATGCCTGTTTTGACGAACTCATCCCAGCTCTGCGCCTCGTTTTGCACCAGGATCGGGTAATAGTACACCCCGTTCTTCTCTGCAGCCTCCATATCACCCGGCGCATCGCCGCACATCAGCACATGATCTGCCGCATATCCGCGCTTCATCAGCTCACCGATGCAGAACGCCTTGCTGCCGGAATCCTGCGCCAGCACCACATCCGTGTACTCCAGCAGTCCGTAGAAATCCCACTCGTCCAGCACTGCGCTCAGGTTTGCGCTGGACACGATCGCGATATCCGCATCGCGGTACGCTCTCTTCAAGGCTTCCAGCACTCCCGAAAAAGGCTTTTTGTCCTCCTCCGGGAGTCTGTCGATCGACTGGTTGACCGCACTGCTCCACGCCAGCGCCTTGCGCAGGCAGATATTATCCTTCCTGGCGATCGCGCGCTCAAGGGCTGCGTTCGACAGTTCCGGTGTCTCGCGCACCCATTGCTCCAGAGCCTCATACTCCTCGATCTCGCAGTACGTTTCCCGTATCTCGCCGAGTGCTTTCGCCAGTCCCTTAAACCGATTGATACCGCGCGTCATCGTGTACAGATTGATCTCATTCCAGCGCTCCAATATTGGCCCGCGCCACTCTTCCAATCCCCACTCCGCGACCATGCAGGGTCCAAAGCAGCGGATATGTTTGATATCCATCGTGTCCATGGCACAGCCATCGCTGTCCACACAGACCAGGAAATCACTTCGCTTTGTGTATGCCAGAAATTGATCTGCCATCGCCTGTCCCCCTTTTTTCTTCTCTATTTATTCCTCCTGGCAGCGAGCACTGCAACATTCTCTTCCACACGTTTCTTGTTCAGTGGATAGATGACGATCAGAAATACTGCCACAAGTGTAAAACCGATGATCGGTGCGATGCAGGAGAGCATGAAGATCCTCTCTGTGACCTCCGGGTCAAACGCTGTCGCGTTGGAGTAACCGATCATGGTCAGCAGCGAGCCCGTCAGTCCTGCGGAGAGCGCCTGCCCGAGTTTCCTTGCAAAAGAGTACACAGAATAGATCGTGCCGTCCTCGCGCACACCGTTCTTTACCTCCGCGTCATCGATGACATCCGTGATCATCGCCCATATCACCGTATTGAAAAATCCAAGCCCTATGTAGGCAACAGTGAAAAATCCAACATACACAAACGCGTTTGACGGATGCACGATCAGGCAGACCAGATACACGACCGCAGCCGCCACACAGGAGACTACGGACAGCTCCTTCTTGCCATACTTAGCGGAAAGTTTAGACGCAAACGGGGCACAGATCACAAGCATCGCAGCAGTTCCTGCCAGGGAGGACATGGACTGCGCAGTCGCATTGCCATAATAGTTCGGGAACACATAGCCTGCCATACCCTGCATCGTCAGCATCGCGAGCAGAAGTGCAATCGCCGCGGCTATGATGCCGAGCAGCGAACGGTTTGTGACAAGGCTTCCCAACAGCTTTCCGATATTCAGTTTTGCATTGTTTGCCGGAACCTCCACGCGCTCTCTCACCAGCTTAAAGCAGAGCAGATAGCAGATGATCGCGAACACGCCAAACACACCTGCGATGAACGTCATGCGGGAACCGGACAACACTGTGTTTCCATCCACCACCTCATAGGCAAACATTGGCGTACCCACACCGATCACCAGCCCGGCAAGCGTTGCACCGATCGTTCTCCATGTGGACAGGTCCGCGCGGTCTTTCGGATCCGCCGAGACTGCCGACGCCATGGAACCATACGGGATGTTGATCGATGTATAGAATATGGAACCCCACAATATATAGGTGGCAGCCATCCAGAACACCTTGAAACCATATGGCATGTTTGCGAATCCCGACTGATAGATCAGGAAGGAAGCGATCGCTACCGGTCCGCACATGCGCTTGATCCACGGTTTGAACTTGCCGTCCTTTGTCGGCTTGGAGCGATCGACGATCTGCCCCATCGTCACGTCGGTAAAGGCATCGATAAACCGCGCCGCCATCATCAGCAGTCCCACGACTGCCGCGCTGATCCCCATCACGTCCGTGTAGAACTTCAGCATAAAACTCGAGGACAAAATAAATGTAAAATCATTTCCAAAATCACCAAACATGTAACCCAATTTGTCTCTCATGCCAAACGGGGACACTGATGTTTTTGTATTTGCTGCCATAAAAACCCTCCTCTCAGACTTTCCTCTATCTTATCGTTTTCCTTCTTATCCTATCTTGTCGATCTTGATCAGCTGTGCGTTCAGACTCTCCAGGAAGCCTTCCGGCAGCATGTTGCCAGCCATGTTCACCATGCCTTCCGGCGCCATCGACTTCATCATATCCCACATGCCAACGCCGGGGCGCACGTCAAAGTTGGTGGCAAGCTTGACTGCCTTTGACACAATCTCCATCGCCTCGGGGCACTCTGCGATCTCCTCCATTTTGCACTTGACACTGTACTTGCCCTCCGGGAATTCCATCGGTGCCTTGAGATCGAGATCTCCAACCAGCTTGAACCAGTTGGCAACACCCTCTGCCCGCTCATTGACCTCCGGGAGCACGTAGATATCCGGCTCCTTGTCAACCTTCTCGAGCGTCATGCTGTCCTTGCAGCCGCCCGCCTGTGCAAGGATACTGTTGAAACCGTCCTTGAGCGCAACATCGAACACAAACACTTTGTCCGCTGTCATCACATGGGCAAGCTCTCCATTGACAAACAGAGAAACTGTCGGCAGATTCGAGTACACGCGGATCTGCGTCGTCTCACCCGCGCGCTGCGCATAGCGCTTTCCGCACAGATGTACCATCGGCTCCCTGTTCCAGTATGCCTTGTAGATATAGTAGCTGTCCTTCTTTGTCCGGCGGTCCATCGTGACCAGTCCCTTGTTGTTTCGGCCTGCCACACCGCCCTCATTTCTCGCCGCACAGCCAAAGTCAAACATGTTCCATACATGGCTTGACCACAGCCATGGACGCTCGTCGAGCACTTTCGCCATATGCTCATGGTACAATGCCTGGTACTCCTCGCTGTAATCCTTGCACGCCGGATTCGGTCCGTGATAGGTGATGATACCCTCGCATCCGTACTCCGAAACGCCAAGGCAGATCTCCGGGTGTGCCTTGTGGAAGTTGTCGAGCCATGGACCGTTGTCCTCCATCTTTCCGCCGTACCAGCCAAAGTAATGGTTGTAGCTCTCCACATCGGTGATATTGTGGACGGGGCTGTCGACCGGTGTCATGGAGACATGTGCGATCGTGGTCAGACGTGTCGGATCCAGCTCCTTGCAGAGCGCGTTCAATTCTTTGTGGTTTTCCACCAGCTGTTCTGATATACCCCCGATCAATATCTCGTTGGAGACGCCCCAGAAGCAGATGCTCGGGTGGTTGTAATTCTGCAAGATCAGCTCCTTCATCTGTGTGATGCAGTTCTGGTGCGCCGCCGGATCCTTGCTCATCACGCTGATGAACGGGATCTCCGCCCACACGATGAAGCCGAGCTCGTCACACGCGTCATAAAAATCCTGGGAATGCTGGTAATGCGCGAGACGGATCGTGTTTGCGCCCAGCTCCTTGATGATCCTGGCGTCGTGATAATGATCCTCCCTCGTCAGCGCACTGCCCTTGTACAGCTGATCCTGATGACGGCTGACACCGCGCAGCGGCGTCGGAACACCATTCAATATAAAGCCCTTGTCCGGATCGCACGAAAAACTCCTGACACCCACGCGCGCGCAGACCGTGTCATACGCCTCATTGCGTCTCTGCAGCACCGCGGTGACAGTGTACAGGTACGGATCGTCGCAGTCCCACAATCTCACATCCGGCACAAAAAGCTTCACTGCCGTGCTGTCCGCCGGGCGGACGCAGTACCCAACCTCTCTGCCGTCCGCGTCGCAGATGCTGTACTGGACCGTGAAGTTCTCGTCCGCGTTCACCACCCAGGATTCCAGCGCAAACTCCGCGCCGCCGCACTGTGTCGGGGTCGCTGTGACCTTGAGTCCATTGCTGCCCCAATACATCAGTTCGAAATGTACCTCCGGGACACTGATCAGGTTCAGGCCGCGGTAAAGCCCGCCGTAAAATGTGAAGTCCGCGGACTGCGGGTACACGTTGCTCTTGTTCTCATTGCTGCACGCGACCACCAGAAGATTCTCGCCATCCTCACGGCACGCATCCGTGATATCCGCGCGGAAAGTGGAGTAGCCGCCCTCGTGATAGCAGATTTCCTTCCCGTTCACATACACGGTTGCCTGCTGCCCTGCCGCCGGGATATCCACAAAGACCCGCCCGCCTGGGAGCGGCTGTCTCGGTGTCCGGAATGTCCGCGCATACCAGCAGCAGCCTCTGGCATAGCTGCCGTTTCCGTCGTGACCGTCCACCGCGTTCCAAGTGTGCGGCAGATCCACCACCTTCCAGTCTTCCGGGAGCTTGTCCGGAAGTCCCGCGTCCTCCTGGATGAACCTCCAGCTTCTGTTGAGATCGACAATAGTTCTCATGTAAAGTCCTCCTTTCGGTTTGCCTTGGCGATCATAGTTCTCTTGCATTCAATTTGCACAATATATTTTATAACCGCCGCATTGTATATATGTTAATTTATATATTTTTTTGCATTATACAGTGCATTTTTTGTCATTTCTGCATACATACATCATATTTTCGTTTTCCTGCTTTGACGATATACGATTTTTTGTATTTTTTGCATTATTATTATATTGTGTTGCTTTTGTCAAAAAAATGTGCAAAAATAAATAAAAAAAGTCCGTGTTTTTCAAAATATTTTTGGGAAATTTAGAAAAGAGTTGACGCGAATGAAAGAAATTTTACTGTCTTTTGTACAAAAATTGTTAGAAAGCAACCGCATTCCTGTTCATTTTGTCACACTTCCATGCAAGGACGCCACATGGCTGGACTGCGGTCTGCGCTCGGATATCCTGACGGACTACGAGCCCGGTCTTGCCAAGGATTATCTGGATCGATTGAAGGAAAAAACGATATACCACCTGAGGGACACGTTCCAGTGTTCATACAGCATCCTCCGCACGCCCGACAACAGCACGATGATGATCTGCGGTCCGGTCCTCTTTGAGGAGATGCGCCCTTCCCGTTTAAACAGCATCGCTGCCAAAATACAGCTTCCGCAGGAGCTGTACTCCGTCCTGCAGAGCTATTACCTTCGTCTTGCCTCGTTCCCTGTGCCGGCAGTCTACTACAGTATCTTCCTGACACTCGGAAATTTTCTGTTCGGCGAAAACCAATATGAGACAGTCTATCAGGATCTGAATGAAATTGATGCGTGGTATGAATCTTACTCCCGTCAATACCGGAGCGCCGGGGAATCCATGATGAACATCGAGATGATCGAGATGCGTTATGACCTGGAAGCACAGCTGCTGGATGCTGTCTTCAACGGAAATGAAGCAAAGGCGATGGCGCTTGTCTCCAAGTTGTCGTCGGTCGCCCTGCCCTGCCGTCTTTCCGACGAGCTGCGTGACTACAAGGATTATACGATCGCCTTCAACACCCTGTTCCGAAAGAAAGCGGAGGAAGCCGGCGTGCACCCGATCCACATCGACCTGTGTTCCAACCAGCATATCCAGCTCATCGAGCAGGTTACGGACAAGGATCAGTGCCGCACGGTCTGGTCGAGGATCGTGCTCAACTACTGCCGTCTGATCCGCAAACATACACTCAAGGACTACTCACTGCTGACACAGAAGATCATCACCTACATCAACTCCGATCTGACTGCGGACTTAAGCTTAAAGGCGATGTCCGAGTGGCTGAATGTCAACGCGAGCTACCTGTCAACACTGTTCAAGAAGGAAGTCGGA
>CAJUQU010000089.1 GCA_910588595.1 uncultured Lachnospiraceae bacterium
TCAAAACCGTCTGCACACACCGCTGTTCAAACTCTTGATAAAGCCATAGAAAAGACTATAACACAAATACGTGATAAAAGAAATAGAAAAAATGGATTATCTTTTGTACTTTTCACTCTGTGCCCTGATCAACTCCTGATCTTCAAAATAATCAATCTTCATAGCGCGCTTCACCTCGGAGAGTGTCTGAGCGGCCACTTCCCGCGCCGCGTCAGAACCTTTCTGAAGAATATTGTAAATCTCAGGGATATCCTTCTCATATCCGGCGCGCCTCTTCCGGATCGGTTCGAGTTCTTCCTGTACGATATTGTTCAGAAACTTCTTGACTTTGACATCACCAAGCCCGCCCTTTGTGTAGTGTGCCTTCATCTCGTCAAGATTTGCGTAATCCGGACAATACCGCTCAAAATGCTCGTCGCGTGCAAATGCGTCGAGGTAGGTAAACACCGTGTTCCCCTCAAGATGACCGGGATCACTGACCTGCAGATGCAAAGGATCCGTGAACATGCTCATGATCTTTGTGCGCACTTCATCTGCACTGTCTGCAAGATAGATACAGTTTCCAAGTGACTTGCTCATCTTCGCCTTTCCGTCTGTACCAGGAAGACGCTTGCACGCCTCCGCCTCCGGAATCAGCGCCTTGGGCTCAACAAGTACTGGATCTTCCGGAGCATATACAGCGTTAAACTTATGCACGATCTCTTTCGTCTGCTCTATCATCGGGAGCTGGTCCTCCCCCACCGGCACCACATTTGCCTTACAGAACGTGATATCCGCAGCCTGGCTGATCGGATATGTAAAGAACCCCACCGGGATACTCGCCTCAAAGTTTCTCATCTGTATCTCGCTCTTTACCGTTGGATTCCTCTGGAGCCTGGATACCGTGACAAGGTTCATATAGTAAAATGTAAGCTCTGTAAGCTCCGGTATCTGCGATTGTATAAAGAGCGTGGACTTCGCCGGATCCAGCCCCGCCGACACATAATCCAGCGCCACTTCAATGATATTCTGCCTGATTTTTTCCGGATTGTCGATATTGTCGGTGAGTGCCTGCGCATCTGCGATCATGATATAGATCTTATCGTACTCCCCAGAATCCTGCAGTTCCACCCTCCGTCTGAGCGAACCCACATAATGCCCGATGTGGAGCCGCCCCGTAGGCCTGTCACCCGTTAATATTATCTTGCTCATTGATATATCCTCCCAATTTTGTCGGGAACTGCCGCGGCAGTTCCTCAACTGCATATTTATTTCATTTTGGCGCTGCTTGCCGCTTCCAGATCCTGATAGCCATAGAAGTGCACTGTATTCTCCATGATCTCGCGCGCCACACTTCTGCCTTCCTGCGCATGCGCCACGATATACCGCCCATACATCTCCAGCATCCTGTCTGAATAGGTGCCAAGCTCGCCTCTAAGGTACGTCTCGTAGGACGTATCGTACGGAAGATCCTCCGACGTGTGTATCCTGCGGGCATCATCAGCCAGATTCGGATACTCTGCCGCAAACTCCTCCATCCACTTTACCTGGAGACCGATCACCTGCTCCATGACCGCCCTCTTCTCCTCTGAGATGGGCGGGAGCTGATCCGCAAAGCAGGCATACTCCAGCGGCGCTGTCGACTCCATCATGCGCGCATACTTCTCTTCTATCATATTCCTGCCATTTGCATAATTTGTCTTAAACTCATATAAATACTGCAGCAGCATGTCCTCTGTCCATGTCATGTACTGGCTCATGCGCATGACCTTGAAAGTCGGCCAGTTATTCTGACAGCTCGCACGGCCGCCCTCGTTCTTCACCTTGTCAAACGCCTCGAACTCAGCCTTTGCGATCGACAGTGAGAGCGCCGTGATCACAGGGGTGTTGGCGACGATCGCCGTCAGGAGCGCATCGCTCTTTGCTGTGAGTTCCTTTGTACATGCATCCAGATACAGATCACATTTCCCGACCATATCCTTCTTCTCAAGTTCATTTGCAAAGATCACGGCAAGCGATTCGACCGCAGTTGTAAGCTCTGTCTCATGCTCCTTGTCTACAGGGAGCACACAGACTCTCTCCACAAGCTCTGCCACACCCAGCATCTCCATGTTTTCCCCACTGATCGTCATCTGGGGATTAACGGGCAGCCCCTTAAACAGCCACTTGTCATGCGGTGCGTATGTTCTGTTCAACAGATAATACAGCTTCATTGCCTGCTTTGCACACTCTGCCTTTGCCAGTTCCGCCGCCGCCAGCTGACCGCGCATGCGCATGCGGGGCAGGTTGTACTGACCGCTCTGCGAAAAGAGTGCACAGGTCTGCGCGATCTTTCGATACCAGACCGCCTTGGGATAGTATTCCTTCAACATATCCCGATACATTGTAAAGATCCCCTCATCGTCGCGGAATACCTCACCGTTCACTGCCGCCGCCAGCGCATGATCATGCACTGCAAGCCAGCTCTTGATGGTATCCATCGACTCCTTGCCAGACACTGCGGACTCCTTGCCCGGAACCATAGCCTCCTGGTTGTGCGCAAGCATTCCCACCAGGTTGAACCCCAGTATATTTTTATAAAAATCTTCTATAACCATGACGCCGCAGCGGTCCTTGCCATGAAGTGTCTCAATCCGTTCAACACCCATAAAACTACCAGGCAGGCTCTCATAAGCCTCCTGAAGCTCCTCGCCGATCTCCTCGTATACTTTCTTTGTAACCCACATCCCAAAGCGCGGTCCATAGTCGTGATCCTGCGACAGCGCGTCATCATATCCAAAACAGTCAGATCCTTTTCCCACAAGCCCCACCGCTATAACTGACTCATAGGCGCGGAATTTCTCCGCGATCATTGGCTGGCCATACTCCTCGTAATAACGCCGGCACAATTCCAGACCTGTGATTTCGAGCTTGAGATCATCAACAGCACTCCCTGCCGGTTCTTCATTGAAAAATTCTTCAAACACAAATTCATCGGCAGCGGACTTTGCACCGTCAGATTCTTCATCGTTAAAAGCCGTTTCGCAGCCTGTTTCCTCCAGCACAGTCCGCTCATTCCCGATCTGTTCAGTTTCCGTTTCTTCGGCAGACAGCAATCCGTCGTACATCGACTCGTTTGGCCCTTCTGCTGACGCGGGCTGTTCAGCGGTGCCGCCCTCTGCCGGCGATCCTTCATCGATGGAATCTTCCATAATTGACATCTCATCTGCCAGCTCCCCAGCTGCAGCCGCTCCGCTGACAAGATCTTCTGTGACGGACACTTCATCCACTGTCAGCCCATCAGCTGCTTCCTCCAGTGTGTCCGCCCCTCTGCCAACTTCTTCCGGAATATCCGTCTCGCCGCCAACTTCCTCCGGGATGTCCGTCTCGCCGAAAACTTCCTCCAGTGTGTCATCCGCGGCTGACTCCTGCGTCTTCTCCTCAGTTTCCCGCAGTTTCGCTTCCTCCTCCGCCAAGGCGGTCTCCGCGATCTTGTTCTCGATGATCCTGATATTATCGCTCAGCCGCTGGTACTGGATATTGTCTTTCCCAAGGTATTTTGCCACGCAGTCCCTGCTCTTTTCCATGACACTCAGCGCATTGGCATAGTCCTTATCCATATAGTACAAACTTCCCAGTGCAGATAGAGCCGCACTGTAATGGGCATCGTCCACACCAAGCTCCTCAAAAATGCGGATCGCTTCTTCCGCCCTCGCCTTCGCCTCTTCGTCCTGCCCCAACTCAATACAGGTATTGGCAAGATTTGCCTGCGTGACTGCCACCTCAAACTGCTTATCCGGCTTGTGCGTCACTATATACAGCGCATTCACCAACTGCTCTTTCGCCGACGCAAAATCGTTCATTTCCTGGTACAACAGGCTTAGATTATTATAAAAATTGGCAAAGTACATGTCATCCTCGTCAAGCTGTGCCACATAGATCGGTCTCACCCTGTTGTACAGCTCGAGCGATTCCTGCAGCATCCCCGCCGCCCGGTGCGCATTGGCAGCATTCAGCAGTGTGGTCGCATAGGGTATCGTATCTTGCATTCCCATATCGTCGATCAGTGCGATCGCCTTATGACAATATTCAATAGAGAGATCATACCGCCCCGTCTCCCTGTAAAATCCGATGATTTCGTTGTAAAGAGTCAGCAGTACATCGTTTGCCCCTTCCTCGACGGCCTGCGCAATATGTGACTCCAAAAACTGTGGTATCTCGTCTATTTTCTCCTGTGCAAAGAGTGCGTCAAGCTCCTCTGTTACCTGATTTATGTCCATATTGTCATCCTCCTCACTTTACTTTTCTCAATATATCTGTTGTGTGTGCCCCTGCCCCGATCAGATCAGCCCGCTCACAGACAGCCATCTGATAACGGACAAACGCCTCAAATTCTTCCTCGCTGAGCTGATTCAAATAAGATCTGATATAATTAGCCGGTCCGTCAGGCGATATGATCTGGATCCGTTCCAGCCCCTCCGCCGCATTCAGCGCATCGATCTGTTCCAGCCGCATATAGTCGTAGAGCTCATGCGGTGTCGATATCGTCTGAAAATCCTGCGTAAAGCGTTTCTGCTGCATACATTCAAGCACGTGCCGCTCCTTGAAACCATATGTGATCACGCTGTACTCATTCATGCAGTATGCCACAAGGATAACGCCGCCCGGTTTCGTGACGCGCTTTGCCTCGTGGAGTGCCTGCTTCTTGTCCTCAAATCCAAATAAATGATACATCGGTCCGAATAGAAGTGTCACATCAAAACTGTCACTTGCAAGCTTCCTCAGATTGAGGGCATTTCCCTGCATCGCCTTGACACTGCTTGCCTTCTTCTTCAGGATACCCAGATTGTACCTGACAAGTTCGACCGCCGTGACATCATACCCTTCCTTTGCCAGCGCCACACTGTAACGTCCGGTCCCTGCGCCGATATCCAGAATCCTGATCTGGGCTCTGGCGGTATCTGGTTCCGCACACCCTGCAGCCGCCTCGTCCAGATACTTGTGGATATATTTCATGGAAACGCGGTACTCCACCTGTCCATGACGCGAATCAAAACGCTTCTCCTCGTTAAATTTATTATAATATTCTTCAAGCTCTGTCATTTATGCAATCAGTACCTCCAACTTCCGCTGTACCCATGTGATGATCGGTCCCAGGAAAAACGCGACCAAGATCGTGACGATCCCCACATCGCCGCCGAGCAGAAAACCTGCTGCCATAAAGCTGATATCCCATATCATCCGCACCACCTTAAATGATACCTTTTTGACATGGGATGATATGATAAACGGAAGTGCATCATACGGAGAAGAGCCAAGACCTGCACACATGTACGCCGCTGCTCCCAGCAAAAAGATGGCAAGTGACGGTATCAACAGCATATATCTGTTTACCAGAACTCCGAAAAACCCCGCCGGAAGCAGCAGCGACCAGATCCAACGGAAAAAATCAGAAATGTATCCCAGAAAACACATGTTCCCTATTGTCCCGAAGCCGATCATACTCAGGTCATACCTGATCACAAAGACAAACGTAACCAGATGACATAACAGCTGGCAGGTTCCAAAGCTTAACGGCACAAAATTTGTGACTCCCTGCGTCAGGCAGGAACAGGGGTCCGTCCCCAAATTGATCTCCCGCAGAATCGATAATCCCATTCCCTGTGCCACGATACCGCACAGCATCATGATCATCCGATTGCGAAACTTCGGCGGCCGCGCAAAGCATTTTAACTTAGAACTCATAAAAATTGTGCTCCTCCACCTTCCCCGGATCATCAGACGCCGGCTCGATCTGGGCCGCCGGCCCATGTTCCGCCTCAGACGCCCCTCCGGTCTGTCTCGCATGCACATTGTCTGTGCGGATGTCGATCACCGGACCGCCCGTGCCATTGATATAGTCCCCTGTGATGGTCACTTCTCCGATGTTGTCATCCTTGGGGATCTCGTACATGATATCGAGCATAAACTCCTCAATGATCGCCCGAAGCGCGCGCGCTCCGGTATCCCGTTCCATCGCTTTCTTCGCGATCGCCGTCAACGCACTGTCGTCAAAATTAAGCTTTACCTCATCGAGTTCAAGCAGCTTCTGATACTGCTTTAGGATCGCATTTTTTGGCTCCTTTAAAATCTTGACATAGCTCTCCTCTGTGAGACTGTCCATCGGACAGATGATCGGAAGACGTCCGATAAACTCCGGGATCATACCAAATTTCTTGATATCCTCGACTGTCACTTTCTTCAAGATATTTTTCTCTTTGTCATAGGCATCTTTCAGCTCGGCATTAAATCCGATCGAAGATTGTTTCGTAAGCCTCTGTTTGATGATCTCCTCGAGATCCGGGAAAGCTCCCCCGCAGATAAACAGGATATTCCTGGTGTTGATCGTCGTCAGCGGCACCATGGCGTTCTTGCTGTTTGCCCCCACAGGAACTTCCACATCGGAGCCCTCTAGGAGCTTTAACATGCCCTGCTGCACGGACTCACCGCTCACGTCGCGCGATGTCGTGTTCTTCTTCTTGGCGATCTTATCGATCTCATCGATAAAGACGATGCCCTGCTCCGCTTTCTCCACGTCATTCTCCGCCGCTGTCAGAAGCTTCGAGATCACCGATTCGATATCGTCCCCGATATACCCCGCCTCTGTCAGCGAAGTCGCATCTGCGATGGCAAGAGGCACGTCGAGCAGTCTCGCAAGCGTCTTTACCATATAAGTCTTGCCACATCCGGTCGGTCCTAACAGGAGGATATTGGATTTTTCGATCTCGATCTCATCCATCGTTCCGGTAGTCACACGTTTGTAATGGTTGTATACCGCCACGGATATCACTTTTTTGGCATAATCCTGCCCCACGACAAAATCATCAAGCTGCGCCTTGATCTTGTGAGGCGCTGGGAGATCATGGATATTGAAGACCGCCTTCTCCTTCTTCTCCTTTGTCTTTTTCTTCTTGAGCTTCTGCCGGTTCGGTATGCCTCCGTCGCCCTGCAGATCCGCAATATTCACGAAACTGATGTTCGGAAACCGCCGCTTTCCATCCTTGCCGCTGTCCTTGTCAAAATTGAAGTTTGTGTTGTTCAACATTCCCTGATAGTCAAACTGGCTGACCGTGTCCATCGTCTTGTGCATACAGTCCGAACATACAGAGATGTGGTTCGGAAGCTTGAACATCTTTCCAGTCTTGCTCTCCGGACGTCTGCATATGAAACAGACATCCTCATACTCACTCTCCTTCTCCTCGTACTCGTCCGCAGCCGCCCTGCTGTCCTCTGCTTTCTCATCGCCGGTATTAGAGCCGTCCCCGGCTGCATCCACGATCTCTTCATTGTTGTCAAAGTTGTTATCTATCATTATGCCCTCCGTTTTTTCTACTCTTTATATCCAAGCATCACATCGATCGTCCGTTCCTTATACTCGCCGTTGCTCTGACGCATCAGCACGACCTCAATCTCTGTTCCAGCAGCATAGTACTCCAGCATTCCCTGCAGCTCCTGCATATGGGTGATCTTCTCGCCGTCTATGTACATGATGATATCTCCCTTTAGGATCCCCGCCTCGTCAGCAGCGGTATTCTCGAGTACATTTTTCACGTACACTCCCTCCGGCATCTCATACTGCACAGTCGCCTCCTCGCTGACATCAGTCCCCGCGATCCCCAGAAAAGCCCGCTCCTCCTCCGGCACCTTTTTCCTGGTTTCCTTTTGCATCAGATCCTCAATGATCGGTTTTGCCGTGGAGATCGGGATGGCATATCCCATGCCCTCGATCACATAGTCTGCGATCTTGCTGGAATTGATCCCGATCACCTCCCCTTTCACATTCAGGAGCGCACCTCCCGAATTGCCAGGATTGATCGCCGCATCCGTCTGGATCAGATATCCGGAGATCATATCCGGATCATCGGCAAACACATTTCTGTTCAGAGCGCTTATGACACCGGTTGTAACAGACTGCCCGTAACCGAGCGAATTGCCGATCGCGATCGCCGGTTCTCCGACCTGCAGGCTGTCTGAATCCCCAAGCGCCGCGATGGCGATACTTTCGAGTGTATCGTCTGACATATCCTCCAAAAAGACGGAGACGATCGCAAGATCATTCTCCATGGAAACGCCCTTCACATAAGCCACCGCTTCCTCATCATCAATAAACTGCACATAGAGATTATTGTTATTCTCGACCACATGGTAGTTGGTGACGATCAACAGCTCATCGTCACCCTGTGCGACAACGATCCCTGAACCGTTTACCAGCTCGTCATACTCCTCATCGTACCAGTAATCATACGCTGTGTATTCGTTCGTGATGGACACAACGCAGGGCATCGCTGTCTTTACCACAGCGGAGACGTCCGCCATGACCGCCAGCGCCTGATCTTCCTGTTCTATGGTCTGTACATGGCTTACTGCAACGGACTCCCTCTCTTCCTCTTCCTCTGTACTTTCATCGTCCTCCGGCTCTTCTGACGGGTCATCGTCCAGCTCTGTCTCTGTCTCCGACTCATATTCAGATTCCTCTGTCTCTGTCTCTGTCTGTGTCTCTTCCTCGTCCTCCTCAAACCTGGGTTTCTGAAGCGTGTCCCCGGAATCAGATCTGTCATTATTCCCATTGTGGGTCACGCTGGTGCCCGATGCAGAACTCTGCGGGGCATTCTCTTCGACACAGATCTCCACTCTCTCCAGCCAAGCTGGTCTCGCGCCGTTCTCGCCGCCCATAAAAGCGCTGACCACATATCCCCCGCCAAGGACGTACACGCCGGCAAACGCAGTGCACCCCAGTATAACCATAATATTTTTGAACGCTGAATTCTTCTTTCCCATACAAAATGCCTCCTTTTATGACATGATCGCTCACTCCACTGTGACAGACTTTGCAAGATTCCTTGGCTTATCGACATCGCATCCCTTTCCGACCGCCACATAGTAACCAAACAACTGCAGTGGGATGATCGCCAGGGAGTTTGTAAAATACTGATTTGTCCTTGGGATATAGATCACATAGTCCGCTGCTTTCTCGATGTCCGTGTTCCCTTCATTGGTGACAGCAAGGACGAATGCGCCTCTTGCCTTCACCTCGACCATATTGCTGAGCTCCTTTTGGAACAGAACATCCTGCGTGGCAACCGCCGCAACCAGTGTTCCCTTCTCGATCAGCGATATCGTTCCGTGCTTTAGCTCACCTGCCGCGTAAGCCTCAGAATGAATGTATGAGATCTCTTTCAGTTTCAGAGAGCCTTCCATGGAAATAGCATAGTCGATACCCCTGCCGATGAAAAATACATCTTTTGCCCCGATATAGCGGTTGGCAAAGCGCTGTATCCTCTGTTTGTTCGACAGAAGCATCTCAATCTGTGCCGGAAGTCTCCTCAGATCCTCTATCATGTCAAGAAAAGCCGCATTTTCCAGCTTTCCCCGCACCTTTCCAAACTTCATCGCAAGCAGGTACAGCGCGATCAGCTGAGCACTGTATGCCTTTGTGGTAGCAACCGCGATCTCCGGTCCCGCCCACGTGTACATGACATTGTCTGCCTCCCTGGCGATCGAGCTTCCCACTACATTCACGATACCGAGCACTTTGTGTCCCTGCGACTGCGACTCCCTGAGTGCTGCAAGCGTGTCGGCTGTCTCCCCTGACTGGCTGATCACGATCACCATCGTTCCCTCCTCCAGGATCGGATCGCGGTAGCGGAACTCACTTGCCACATCAACTTCCACCGGTATCCGCGCAATCCCCTCAATGACATATTTGCCGGTCACTCCTGCATGGTACGCCGAACCGCACGCCACGATAAAGATCTTGTTGACCGCCCTGATCTCCTCGTCGGACATCCCAAGTTCTTCGATCACGATATCCCGGTCCTTGATCCTCGGTCCCAGGGTATCTGTGACGGTCTTTGGCTGCTCATACATCTCCTTTAACATAAAATGCTCATAGCCGCCCTTCTCGGCAGCGTTGGCATCCCACTCGATCGTGACTGGCTCTTTGTCGATCTCCTCCTCGTCGACTGTATAGAAATGCATATGGTCGGCGCGCAGGCGCACTACTTCCTGATTTTGTATAAAATAAACTTTTCTGGTATATTTCAATATCGCCGGGACATCCGACGCAATAAAGCACCCATCCTCATTCTGCCCCACGATCAGCGGACTGTCCTTTCTGACTGCAAAGATCTGATCCGGGTGGTCTGCAAACAGGATCCCAAGCGCATAGGATCCCTGGACACGGTGCATGACCTTCGTGATGGCTTCGAGTGGATTTCCCTTGTAATAATAATCGATCAGATGTGCCAGTACTTCTGTATCTGTATCGGAGACAAACTTGTAACCCTTTGAGATCATTTTTTCTTTCAACGGCAGATAATTCTCGATGATCCCATTGTGAACGACCGCAATGGTCTCCTCGGCATTGTAGTGCGGATGTGAATTGGCGTCGCTCGGCGCACCATGCGTCGCCCACCTTGTGTGACCGATCCCGATATTCCCTGGCATCGTCGCACCGCCATGTGTCAGCTCTTCAAGTACCTTAAGCCGCCCTACTGATTTCTTGATCTGGATCCGCTCACCGTCAAACACTGCCATTCCCGCCGAGTCATATCCTCTGTATTCCAGCTTGGAAAGCCCCTCAAGTATCACCGGCGCCGCCGCCTGTCTTCCGATATATCCCACAATTCCACACATAACCACTATCCTCCTGATATCACATTAGTTTCCATTCGCCCGCTCCGGCAGGCTCTCCGATCAAAATTTAATTCCAGTACGTCTTGCTTGCGCTGCACCACTTCACCATACCGCTCGGCAGGCTTCGATAATGCTTTCCCAGTTGATAACCGATCAGCTTACACCCGCTCGATATGATCAGATATGGTATCTGCAGCCACTTTTTTGTCTTTTCCAGATGTCTGATCGTATTCTTGACAAGCTTTACTCCTTCGCTTTCCGAGGACACCACCGCAAACACCTCTGGGTGCTCTGCCTGCGACACTCCTAGATCAAAATTCCTGTGGAACTGCTGCATACAGGTGTAGTTGTGTGAGTGGCGTACTCTCGCCTCCGCCACATAGGCGATGCTGTACCCTGCAGTGACCGCATGCCCTGCAAACACCATATCCTCATTAAAGATCGCCTTTTTGACAAATCCACCGATCGTCTCGTAGATCTCCCTGTTGTATGCAGCGCATACATTGGAACAGAAAAATGTCTTGATCCCTAATCTATCCATATCAGCCACGGATTTCACTGACGACTGGTCAGGATAATTAAAGCTTCTGGTGTACTTCTCGATCTCACGGCAGTCAGGCAGCGGAAGCTGTCTTGCATATGCCGCCGCAATATTCTCCTGTCCTGTCAGCGCCCCTACCAGTTCCCGCACCAGCTGGTCGTCCACCGGCATCGCATCCTGTGTCATACACACAAAAATGTCTGATTTGGAATACTGTACCGCCTTCGCCCTTGTCCTTCCATGATCAAACTCTTTTTCTGACAGATGATGGATCTCGATATTCTTATACTTTTCCAGAAATCCCGTCCCGTAAAAGAGATTATAAAAATACCGTTCTTCTGTATTCATGATGATGATCTTCCGTATAGGATATGTCTGCTCCTCCAACGCCCTGATCAGCTCCATGACCTGCTTTTCAGGTTTGTAGGTCAGCAATATGACATCTACACTGTACTGCATATTTATCGCTCCCCGTATGCCAAAAAGGAACCGTTTTCGGTTCCTGATCGGCTCCTTTATTCTCCATTATAACTGATTCCTGTATCTGATGCAATCTTCTGGCTGCACTGTTTTACAGTATCTGTCGGCGTGTAATCACTCTCATCGAACAAAAATTCATGCAGCAATGAAACGTTCCTTGTAAGATCGATCGGCACGACAACACTTGCCTTACCAACCCATCCAGCCATTTCCACATGGTCACTGAACGGAAATCCTGCAGTCTCACCGATCTTATAACTTGCGATATCTGCGAGCAGCTCGAGGATCTCCGGCATCGTGAGGGATGTCGCAACCTCTCCGAACACCGCATCAACGATCTTGTTGAGCGTTGCCGGATTCATCGTCATCGCCTTCTGGGCTATCAGTGTGAGAACTCTTCTCTGCCGCTCTGTCCTCGCTCCATCTCCCCCGCTGGTGTAACGGATCCTGCAGTATGCCGTCGCCTGAAGCCCGTTGAGTGTCTGCAATCCCGCGTGCGTAACAGGTATATACTCCACACCTTCGATCGCTTCATACATATCCTCGCCCTTGGCATTTGTACCTACGACACGGCCTACCATCGATATCTGATAACTGTTCAGATGGGCGATCTCCTCCTCCTTCACATCGATCTCAACACCGCCGATCGCGTCCACGACATCGATCACCGCATCAAATCCCACCGTGATAAAATCCGTGATATCAAGATCCAGGTTCATATTGAGCATACCGATCGCCTGCTCCGCGCCCCCCTTTGCGTAAGCCGCATTCGCCTTGCTGTACTTATCGTTTGTCATATTGAGCCATGTGTCACGATATACAGATATAAGCCTTACTTCCTTCGTGTCAAGGTTGATCGATGCGACCATGATAACATCAGTACGCGTATTCTGATCAAGCTGTTTATCGCGCGAATCCACACCGAACAGTGCGATGTTCCTGTACCCTTTCATAATGCTCGTCCCCTGCTCGATCTCAGCCTTAACATCCTCATTGATATGGACTTTCGCAGGATTGAGTGCAATGTGCTGGATATTCTGCGTCTTGTTCACTGCCCACAGCGCTCCCAGCAGTATCA
>CAJUQU010000090.1 GCA_910588595.1 uncultured Lachnospiraceae bacterium
AGATCGGCAGCTGCCTTCCCCCCGCATCGGAACTTGCAGGCAAAAATGTTCCCGCCTCCCTGTACCGTACTCCAAGAAGCCCTGCCAGCACTAAAATAGCTGCCGCCAGTGCTGTTGTCTTTCTAGAAATATTTACTTCACGCAGATGCGCACTGATATCACGCAGGTATTGTATCAGCACACCACTTGTCTGTGCATCATTGTCGCCATTGCTTCTGCCAAGCATAAACTGCCCTCTTGAATACTTTTTATAAATATATTAGTCTTCAATATATTATATGACAGTTTAGAGGATCAACATCAGACCTCCTCGATCCTCCAGCTTCCTCTATTTTCCACGTGAACAGAAAATCTTGTGCCATCTGTCAGATATACATTTAGTATATCATTGTTGTCCTCCGCGACAATATCCTGTATCGGAAGCCCGCTCGTATCGTTTAAAATATCAAATAACCGGTCCTTAAATTCATTCTTCTCCATTGATCATTCATCCTTTGTAATTTCACTGCTTTTGATGATTTCCTGTTCACATCTCAATATTGCAAGCGCAAACAGAAACACGTGCTCTGACAAATTTCACTACTTTGTCAGGTAAGCGGCACTCCCGCACCTAACTATATGGTGAGTGACTTTATAGTGAATTGCTATACTTCCATTCATTATATATAATTATGAATGAAAAGTAAAGGAGATTTTCATATGAGAACTACAAATGACAATTACGGAAACTTATATCTGCGAATCAATGACATTCTAAAAGCCAAAGGCATCAGCAAGAATCAAATCTGTAAGGACCTGGATATCCCGCGTTCCAATTTCAATAGGTACTGCCGTGATGATTTTCAGCGGATCGATGCAGTGCTGATCTGCAAACTATGCTGGTATCTCAACGTCGAAGCCGGAGAACTGATCAAGTATAAACATTCTGATGAATAAGTAATGAACTGTCAAATCTGCCAATCTCCCCGGATACCCTGAAATAATCCTCCTCATTGTCAATCTCATCAATGTAGTGTGGTTTATACGACATCCCATGGATATTCATGTCAGATGCGACCTCATTGAGCGCTTCCTCTGCATATACCTGATTTCTTCCCGACTCCACAAACAGACCAACCCTATCCCGCCAGATCCGGACAGCATCAGCATCAAGTTTGTACAACGGCTGAAAAGCATAACAATCCGTACCAAATATCCGGACGGACACTTTTTGGAGTATTCCATCACAAAACTGTGCCTTGAAATCTTTACGCGGTAATATTTTATCCTCATGAAAAAGACAGAGTGACTTTGACTGATCAGACAGCATTTCCCGCACCAGGCCTTCATTAAATACAAGATCCCCATGCAATAACAGCAGATCTGTATCCAGGTAGGCTCTCACAAGATACATCGAAACAATATAATTGGTTGTCCGGTACCTGGGATTTGGCACAAAAATAAAACGCAGCCCAGGATCGTATCTTTGACACGCAGCTGCCTGTGCTTCGATCTGATCAGCAAACGGTCCTGTCGTGACGACAAATTCCTCGATACCGCACGCGCTTAAAATCCTGATCTGGCGGGCAAAGATCGTCTCTGCGTTATAAAGCGCTGTCATGCATTTAGGCTTCAGACGGGTACTTTTGCCCATACGGCTTCCCATTCCTGAATTAAATATGACTGCTCTCATCACAGCCTCCCCCCGTTATCCTGCACAGCAGTTTTTTGTTGAGCAGCAAAAACTGTCTGATGTTTTCTCTCAGCGTGACTTTGTCCATATATCCTGGCGTCGTCCGGGAATTCCTGCCGGAAAAATACCGCTCTGTGTACACGTATGGTGCCAGCAGCAAGTCGAGATCACGGATATCATACCGATAATAGGGTCTTGTAAGGCAGACTGCCCCGCTCAGCTCCACGACTTTCCCCACAAAGGACATGCAGTTGTGCGCATGATCGATCACAAATCCATGCAAAAAAGGCATCGTGACCATGGAATACAGGTTAAACAGATACCGATCCTGCTGCCGTTCCACTTGTTTTAGAAAGTGGTCAATCTTTCTCCGTGCGCGCAGGTCCACCGGCAGCCTGAATATTTTGAGCTTGATCCTGTCGTGCACTCCAAAGCAGTAACAGCTGCGCGTCTCATGCATAAACCCCGCATCAAACGGCGCATAGTGCCGTCTTCTCGAGAACGTGACAAAATCCTCAAACCTGTCATCCCTGCAGACTGCGATATGCGAATACTCATATCCTCCAGACAGGACTCTCGATACTTTTCCCAATCCCGTGTGCGCCTTCACAAGCACAATATAAATATATTCATTTCTCATCATCCTGACGCAGCCTCCGAAACAATTGCACCTGCAATCTTATCATCTCATAATACATCAGCCCTCCGCCTGCCAGGACGATGATATCCGCCGGACTGCACACAAATCCATAAAAATCAATCGTCCAGTCCCCACGATAGACGATCCCTATGACACAGACCAACGCAAAAAACAAATGCGTCTCGATCGGTCCGAGCCTTGGAAATAAAAACTCGTCCAGATGCAGAATATAGTTCATGGCAGTAAACATCAGCAGTGCATATACCGGAACCATTAAGATCGCGACATGAAGATGGATCACCCCCGCAAACGCAAGCGCGATGATCAGATATGTGATATGCAGTATATCTGTCAACAAGTCAAAATATCCCCCTGCCCTGGAACTCATATTCCTCGTCCTTGCCACATACCCGTCTAAATCGTCACAGATCAGATGACATACAAGTCCACAGATCGTTCCTGCAAGGAACCATCTGCTCAGACTGGACAGCGCGGCGCAGACAATGCCCGCGAACCCTCCGAGTGCCCCGATCAGCGTGATCTGGTTCGGTGTCACATGCGCCGGGATCCGCTGCCCGATCGTTCTGTACAGAATTTTCTGCACCCCCGTTTCCAGCCTGCTTGGTATGATCTTCTTCATCGTATCCCCCCCATTAATATCACCCGTTATGCATCGTCATTGCGGCGCTTCCGTCGAAAAATGTTTGCCACAAATGACCTGATATACTCCCCATAGTCAATAAAATCATACACGCCCTCCCTCCTCGCTTTGAGAAAGAGCCGTATGAGCAGCACATAATAGTGAAAGTAAAAGCTTTTCACGCTCATATGATCCGGCTGTGCCACAAGGTGAAGATAATCAAAATGGGAGGGATTATCTGTAATGATCCTGTCTCTGTACTGTTCGTAGGTCGGTGTGCACAGCTCCGGCGTAAAGATGGAGAGTGCCACATGCCTCACCTGATGCTCCGCGATCCATCTATAGAGCGCTCTGAAATCCTTTGCCCGAAACCCCAGATCGATGATAAACATTCCCATAATGCGGATTCCCAGCCTATTACAGATCAGAATGCTTTGTACGTTGTTTTCCACGTCCGAGCGCTTCTCATAACGCTCCATGTAGGAATCCTCGATCGCCTCAAGTCCTGAGAGCACATAATACAATCCGATCTCCTTGAGTTTTTTCATCATATCAGGATTATGGGCAATGTAATCCGCTCTTCCATAACATATGTATTTTTTATCGATCTTTCGTTTCCTGACCTCTTCTACAAATTGGTTCAGCCGGTCTGTGTCATACAGGAAATCATCGTCCACAATATAGATGTTCCCGGCATCGATCTGTGCGATCTCATCCACCACGTCATCGATATCCCGGCAGCTGAGCTGTCCCATGTTCATTCTGTTCCTATGGCAGAACGAGCATCTGTACGGGCATCCGTAAGCTGTACGCACCCATGCCGCATGATCAAGTTCCAGATACTGATACCGATGCGGAAAGGAGTTAAAATAGCTTCTGTCCGGTCTTGGCAGACGTCTGATGTCAAACGGTTCCCCCGCCCGATAATTCCATGTTCCATCTTGCTGGAAGCAGACCCCTGCCAGCCGCTCCAGCGCCGCCTCATTGTGATACACCGCACAGTCCACAATATCCAGGATCTGATAAATATCAAAAGTGGTAAGGATAAAATCCACATAAGGACGGTACATGCGCTCGTGACAAAGCTGTGCATGCAGTCCTCCGATCACTGTCACCGCGCCACATTCTTTCGCGCACTGACAATACTCCAGCATAAAGTTTTCCTGCCTAGCCCTGCCGCATATGTACACGACATCAGCCTTTGCCTCCCGGATTGCATGTGCCGCACCAAAAGTTTCTATTTGTCCGTCATAGAGTGTGACTTTATGTCCTTCCTCCTTCAGCATGGCAGATATGTATTCCAGTTCCAGACATTCGTTTTCGATGACACCGACGAAATCATATCTTGTCCTCGATATTTCCGGATGGATCAGCAGAAAAGTAAGCTTACGCCCTCCCATGTGATCCCTCCTCCTGCAGCAAAAGCGCTTTGATTGTATCATAGAGCAGCACATTTGCCTCCTCCGCCGTAAGTCCTGCCATATCGAGGGGTTCCCCAAACCTTATCTGAAGATTCCTGTTGCGGAACCGGTAATCTCCTGTGATCGCATACGGTATGATCTCACTCTGCGCCCTTTCTGCCATCACAACCGCTCCGTATTTGAAGGGGAGCAGGATCTGATCTGTAAAGTTACGCCTTGCCTCCGGTGATACATTGACAAGACAGTCATTTCTAAGATACGCCACGGACTGGTTGAGCGCTTCCGGATTATGTGCTGCGTGAAGATCGACCGGAATCGTTCCTACACCTCGGAACAGCCAGCCAAAATGTCCATCATGGAGATCCTTCTTGGCGAGCGTATGTACCGTCCTGTCCGTACAGCAGTCCACAAGGATCGGATCCAGCGCATGCTTGTGATTACCTGCCAAAACTGCCCTTCCCTCCTTTGGTATAAAAGATCTGTTCACGATCCTGGGATGATATATTATCATAAATAAGGGATAAAAGATTTTTCTGACGATTTTATATAACAATGGATTTTTTTGACGCTCCGTCATGTTTCTTTGTCCTTTCTTAATGTTAAAACATACATGTTTTCAGTATACACGATTTTCCCATTGAGCACAATTTATATATTAAAGTTTGTATTTTTATCTGTTTATCGTAAAATTTCACATTATTAGTCATACCATCCAACTTTTTAGCAACTATTTTAGGCATTGCAGGCGAACATATCAATTAAGAATTGCCATCCCTATAGAATCAGTTGTATAATGATAACATACATCTGTAGAAAACTTTTCCGACAAAACCGAAAGGAACATGCACAAATGAACAACAAATTTGTAAGAACCATAAATTGGATCATCTATTCACTGATTGTATTTATAGCCTCGAATTTTTATGTGATCAAAAGTGTGACAAGCCTGTACTGGCTCTTCCTTCTACTATATGCCATTGTCAATATCTTTCCCACATTTGCCCTCCCCCGCACCAAGCGCCTCAAAACCTGTGCAAGAGGAAATTCTCTGCTCATAGAGTTTCTGGGCTCCTCTGTCTTGTCTGCCCTTCTATTCATCCTCAGCCTTGCCGGATTGGTCGTGGTCGAAAATATGTTTGATAATCCAAAACTCTGGATCATCAACACCCTGTTTGTTATCGTACTGGAATCGATCGTGTTCTGGAACGGCATGCTGCGCGTCTTTTTCTCCTCGGAACAGCTCGGGATCAAAACGCGAGTGCTCGCCCTCGTCTGCGGCATGATACCGATCGTGCATCTCTTCGTGCTCGGAAAAATGATCCGTCTCGTATCCGGCGAGATCACTCTGGAAAACCAGAAGATTATCACTGATGAGAAGCGGTGTGCACAGCGAATCTGCGCCACAAAATATCCCCTTCTCATGGTGCATGGCGTCTTTTTCCGCGACTTTCGCTACTTCAACTACTGGGGACGTATTCCCAAGGCACTTGAGACAAACGGCGCAAAAGTTTTCTATGGAGAACACCAGTCCGCAGCATCGGTCGAGACCAGTGGTCATGAGATCGCAGCCCGAATCCTCGAAATCGTCGCGGAGACAGGCTGCGACAAAGTGAATGTCATCGCGCACTCCAAGGGAGGACTCGACTGTCGGCGCGCGCTGCATCTCCCCGGCGTCGCGGAGCATGTCGCCACGCTCACGACCGTCAGCACGCCGCACAGAGGCTGTGAGTTCGCAGACTATCTGCTCACCAAGATCCCGCAGGCGGAGCAGCGGGCAGTGGCAAAAGCCTACAACGCTGCACTGTTAAAGCTTGGCGATCCCAACCCAGACTTTCTGGCGGCAGCCCACGACCTCACTGCCGCCTTCTGCAGGAATTTCAACGAGGAGTATCCCGATATACCAGGCATACTGTACCAAAGTGTCGGTTCCAAACTCAACAAAGCGGGCAGCGGACGCTTTCCCCTGAACTTTACCTATCACCTTGCCAGATACTTTGATGATGCAAATGACGGTCTTGTCGGTGAAAAGTCCTTTCCATGGGGAGAATCTTTTGAGATGCTCACCGTAAACGGAACGCGCGGCATATCACATGGCGACATGATCGACTTAAACCGCGAGAACATCCGGGAATTTGATGTCCGGGAATTTTATGTACAGCTCGTTGCAAAATTAAAACAGAGTGGGTATTAGCAGTCACCACTCTGTCTTGCACACAGCCTGTCGAACACTTCAAAATAGTCCTCAAACGTTTTCCTGCAGCACATCGGATCTGCGATCCCGATCCCATCTACCCTCAATCCGATCAGCGCAAATGCCATCGCCATACGGTGATCGTCATAAGTCTGCACGACTGCAGACCTCGGTGTGCCGGGCTGGATCGCCACAGCGTCCGTTTCCTCCTCGCAGGAAATCCCCAGTCTCGTGAGCTCTGTCACGATCGCATGGATACGGTCTGACTCCTGCAGTCTGATATGCCCTATGTTCTCGATCCGTACTTCCCCGTCCGCAAAGGGCGCCAGCGCCGCAAGCGTCATGGACTGGTCTGAGAAATCCTTCATATCCACGGTGATGCCTTTTAACCTGCCGCCCTCAGCCCCCCGCACTTCGATGCCCTCGGAAGTATCGCTGACTGTACACCCCATCTGTGCCAGCACCTCTAAAAATCTCAGATCTCCCTGCATACACTCCCGCGTGACATGCCTCACCACAGTTCTTCCGCCCGTGAGTGCCGCCGCCGCATAGAAATAGCACGCTGCGGACACATCCGGCTCAATCTGGCAGCAGCCCGGCTGGTATGCAGCAGCACTCTGTACTGTGTATTCCACGCCGTCAAAATCAACTTTCACCCCAAACTGTTCCATTATCCTGCGCGTGATCCGCACATACGCGCCGTCTTTGCGCTCACTTGTGATCCCAATGCGAAGCCCCTGCTTTATCATCGGAGAGACCAGCAATAAAGCACTTAGAAACTGTGTGCTCTCGCTGATATCCAGTTCTAATTGACACATCTCGTGTGTGGGAATCCTGCCGCCGATCCCCCGGATCCGAACAGGCAGACAGCCTTCCCTCTCAAGACAGCTGATCTGTGCCCCCATACTCTCCAACACCTCAAAGAGCGGTCTCATAGGACGTTTTTTCATCTGTTCCGAGGCATTCACCACAAAGGTTCCCTCTGCCATCGCGAGCATGGCTGTCAGAAATCTCGCAGCAGTCCCCGCACTCCCGACATAGATCTCACCCTCTGTGACGGGAATCTTTCCGTTGACCCCATCGACTATGACAACTTTTGCTGCCTCGTCAATCTCCGCCCGCAAGCCCAGAGACTGCAGCGAGCTCAGAAAATTCCTCGAGTCATCGCTGAACAACACCCCCTTTAGTGTTGTCCTGCCGTCTGCAAGCGCTGCCATCAGAAGCGCCCTGTTCGTCATGCTCTTGGAACCTGGCACCTCGACCACCCAGTCGACCGGTGCAGCAGATTTTCGTACTTTATATACATTTTCCTTCATTTTGTGCTGCCCTCTTTCCTTCAATGTGCAGAAAATCCTTGCCGGATCACAATTGATATTTAGGAACTGTCAAACAATTGCTGCACGCTTTATTCCTCTCTCATACACACGAAATTTATCGTGCGTCATATGCAAGGTTAATTCTTAACAGTTCTTTATTGTTGAATGAATCATTTAAGTGTAAATTTGTTGACGATCTCCCCCAGGCTCCCTGCCATTTTCTTATTATCTTCCGACTGCTTCTGAAGTTCAACAGCAACAGCCGCCGTCTCTTCATTCTTCTTCACGATCCCGGCGATCGAACATCCGTTCTCTCCTGATATATTCTTCACATTCTCAATATTCTTTGTAATATGCCGCACGGATTCCTCAACTTCCTCTACAAAAACATTTAATTTTTGAATATCCTGCATTATATTTTCAACGGAAACATTATAATTCTTTGCCAGATAAGCAAATTCTTCAAAGTTCACCAGTACACTGTTTTCCATATAATCCATAATTGTCTGAATGCACTCATTGACATACTCTATGCTTTGATTTGATGAATTGCAGACATTCTGGATATCCGAAGCTGTGTTTTTTGATATCTCAGCCAGTTTACCGATCTCCCCTGCAACCACGGCAAAACCTTTCCCGGCCTCTCCTGCCCTCGCAGCTTCTATGGACGCGTTCAATGATAACAGATTTGTCTGATCCGCGATCTCGAGAATACTTGCAACCATGTTATTAATCTGCGACAGACTTTGAAGACTATCCATTGCCTCGCTTACTTTTTTCTTTGACTCTTGAAGCTGCCCTTTGCTTTCATAAAGTGTTTCGTTTGCTTTTTCACGCATATTTACAGAACCGTCATGCATCGCCCGCCCTGATTCTCTGCTATTCTGAAGATGGCTAACAACCTCGTTAACTGAATCAAGTATCCTACTGATCTCTTCATTGATTTTCTCAATGGCTGCATTTACATTTTCAATACTTGCCGAAAGTTCTTCCGCTGCCGAAATATTATCCGTTACACCATCTACAAGTTTCTCCGAAAACTCATTTGTTGAATATATTTTTTCATTCAGTTCAAGACAGCACTCCTTCATCGTTCTGAGTATGCTCCGCAGTGAATCGATCACAATGCCGGATGCCTGTGCTATTCCCCCAAGGTCATCTTTCCTGTTTACATACTTCTTAATGTCATAGTCATCACTGATATCACAATGCGCTATTCTCAGCAGCATTTTCCCAATAGGTGTGAGCGGTCTCATTGAAACTGATATGATCACATATGTAGCCAGCGTGAGCACTGCGAGCGCGGCAACGCAGATAATCACCATATCCCTCTTATTTTTATTGACACTTGCAAAGATCTCAGCTGATGAATCCGTCATAATAAACAGCCATCCTCTGTTTGATACAAAATGATACGCTGAGATGTACTCTGTTCCGTTTTCTGTATATTCCATAAAAGAGGTCATATCCGTGGAGGCGTCAGTTCCTTTTAATGACTCCATTATCTCTATGATATGCTCCTCCTCTGCCTTTATCCCCAACATATCCTCGTCATGATGAAATATGTAGTTCCCTGTATTTGTGTCAACCAGATAATACTCTGCATTATCCAGTCCCGCTGTGGGGAGATTGTCGAGCATTTCTTTTAACCTGGTAATATAAATCCCGCCGCCCACCAGGCCTATGGGGCTGCCATTTTCATCACAGCAAGCGCGATACATGGAAATAATCTGTTTCCCGCTTGCAGGCGAAAAAATAAATCCGGTATTGTATACTCCGTCAGCCTCTAACATTGCATTTTGCAACTGCTCTAATGCGGCTCCTTCCCGGGTATATATGCCTGCGACATTGGAATTTGTATGTGCCAATACATGCGTATCCCACTCACTGACATAAATCCCTTCCAGATTATCTATGTCAGCACTAAACACTTCAGTATAACGCTGAGCCGCTGCAATTGCCGCTGGATCAGCCGGATCATGCAGCAGATCTGTTATATCGCCGGCCCTGCTGTAGGCAGTGAGATACCCTTCTACTTCCCTTACATAATTCTCAATGATCTGTGAACGTTCATCCACCATTGTCTCCATACTGTCAACTGTAATCTGCCGAATATTGGCTGTATTGGTATAACTTGCAAAGCCATACAATACCAGCAGCACGATCGTCTGGATTGTCATAACCAAAATGGATATCATGACGGATACTTTGATTTTCCTGTCTTTCATAAACTGTTACCTCCATATTCCCTTTGCTGTTTTCAAACATTATCCAATTCCACCGCTTCGAGGGCACTCCAATCAGGATCGTGAACCCTTCCACCGCTTCGGAGCTTGACAGCGCCTAAATAATTGCCTCAAAATTATTTTTATGACAAAATAAGGTTATTTATTTTATTATACATCAAAATGCGCAGTTTTACCATCATTTTATCAATAAATCGAGTATGGAAATGCATTTTCGCTCAAAAAGAGACTGTCCTTTAACGAAAAAGAACAGTCTCAATGCAACTTCTCTCACAGGTCATCACTCTCACTGCACCACAAACAGCTCATGCAGCGCTCTCGTGGCAGCGACATACAGCAGCTTTGCAAGCTTTGGATTCTCCTTGTACCCCTGCAGATCCGGTTTCCACAGGAGCACACAGTCAAATTCAAGACCTTTTGTCTCCGGCACAGAGAGCACCATCACCCCCTTGCTGAACCCGCTCTTGTCAGAGTCCGTGAGCTGGATCTGACGTGCAAGGCGCTTCGTGACCGCCTCCTTCTCCTCAGCTGAAAAGCAGATAACTGCCATCGTCTCATATCCCTTCTGGCGCATTTCTGTCAAGATCTCCACAGAAATGCCAGCCGCCTCCTCCAACGAGATGCTCTCCACAAAATGCACCGGTTCACCGTGTCTGATGACAGGTTCGATCTTGTACGCGCCTCTCGAGGCACTGCTCAGGATCTTTCCCGCAAAATCCGAGATCTCGATCGTATTTCTGTAGCTTTTTGCCAGCACACGGAAACTGTCCGTACTGCTGCTAAAGATCTTCTGCCGCATGTCATGCCACTCGTTCATGCCGCACTCATAATTGACGTTCTGAGACACATCGCCCATGATGGTAAAAAAGCATTCTGGCAGCACTGTCCGCAGCGCATAGTACACGATCGGACCAAAATCCTGCGCCTCGTCGATAAAGATCTGCCCAAACTCTTCATCCGGCTTTCTCTGCAGGGTTCTGTAATAGATGATCAGCATCGCCGCGATGTCGTACACATCAAACACACCGCGCGCAACCTGCTCAGCCACAGGTGCCATATCAATATAGTACGTCTTTCCGTACACTTCCAGAAACTGCAGATACAGGCTTACCACGCTGCCCTTGTAACAGTATTTTGAGAAATGGTTTTTGTACTGCGCAAGCTTCTTCTGGTAAATGCCGACTTCCTCGCGCCCCTGGCACTGCAGTTTGATACGGTTTCGAAGCCGCTCATCGAGCGTCAGCAGAAGACGGTTGATCGAATAGGCGGGATTCCCCTTGATAAAATCATCATTGTTTTTCTGGGACAGGAGCATACCGATCTCCTCATCACACACAACACAGTTGCCGAGAATATGGCTGCGCAGGCGCTGCAGGTGCTGTTCCAGCTCCGATGCAAAGAGCATCTTGCTCTTCCACGCAAGTCCCGGTGACGACGGTATGATCTTATACTTTTTCTTCCACTCTTTTTTCAACAGATGTGCCAGAAGTTCGTCCATCCGCATATGCTTCACATCATATACATCCAGCTCCGGGAGACCGCCTGTTATATAGTCGATCAGGATATCACTCCCTCCCACGATACAGAACTCATTGGACATAAAGCGCTCTTTATAATTGTACATAATATAAGAAATCCTGTGCATCGCTACCGTGGTCTTCCCGCTTCCGGCAACTCCCTGTACGAGAATGTTGTGGAACGGGCTCTCCCGTATGATCTCGTTTTGTTCCTTCTGTATCGTAGCGATGATATCCCCGAGCACGGCATCCCTGTTCTTGCTCAGATACTTTACCAAAAGCTCATCATTTGCCGCCACATCGCTGTCATAAAAACCCTGCAGGCGTCCTCCCTCAATATCATACGTTCGTTTGAGATTGAGGTCAATGCGGTATTCACGCCCCTCTCCATCCCTGTGACTGTCCGGAATGCTGTACGTACCCTGCCCGATCTCATTTTCGTAATACACACTGGAGATCGGCGCGCGCCAGTCCACGATCTCCACATTGATCTTATTGCGCAGGACACCATGCTTTCCAATGTAGATCGACTCGAACAGCCGCTCGTCCAAATTGCGGTAATCGATCCTGCCAAAAAACGGCTTGTCATATGCCGCCTGGTTTTTGTTCAGCTGGTTCAGACTGTGCTCCTCCAGGCTCCTGGAAGTCACCATCTGGTCATACAGCTCGACATTGCCGCTCTGCACTGCGTCAAACAGCTGCTTTGTCTCCTTGTGACGCGTTTCGTACTGCCGCTCATACTCCTTTATGTTGGAAGCGATCAGCGACCTGCATTCTCTTAGATGCGCTTCCTCCTTCTGCCATTCCTTGTTTTCCGACGTTTTGTTCTCCGACATATTTTACCCATACCTTTCCAGAAACATGAACTGTTCCTCACCCGCATCTTTGCAGGTTTGTACATGTACTTCCTGTCCGAAGCCGCAAGCCTCTTCTGACAGGGTTGCATATTGTGACCACTGGGAACCGTAAAATGTGACTTTACAATAACCTTACAAATAAAATTATAACTTGACAGTTGAAAGTTCTCAAAAAAATAACCCTTTCGCATAAATCTATGGTAT
>CAJUQU010000091.1 GCA_910588595.1 uncultured Lachnospiraceae bacterium
GAACAGCTCTGGGAGGAGAAGATCATAGGCGAAGCACATGAGGAGTATGACAGCAGGAATGGAGGTGAAGAGGATGCCAGGGAAGATTCGCGACAGGATCCGGACGATCATTAGCGGAGGATCTGGACGACCGACAAAGGAGACGATGCTCATTATCTTTCTGAGCGGAATATTGATCTTTGTCATCCTGCTGCCGACTGGAAACACAGGCAGCAGTTATCTGTCGAAAAAAAATCAAAAGAAGACCGAGAGCACAGAGACTGTGGGAAATGTACAGACAGGTGGGAGTGAAAAGAGTGAGATTTCCACGGACGAGTACAGAAGAGGGCTTGAGAGAGAGCTGGAAGATTTCTTGTCCAGCGTGGCGGGTGTGGGAGAGGTCAAAGTACTGATCTATATGAAAAATTCTCAGGAGTATATCGTAGAGAAGGATGTTCCCATGTCCAATTCTGTCAACGGTGAGAACAGCGAGCTTCGAAAGGAGGAGACGACAGTGTTTACGACAAATGAAAACGGAAACGAGGTGCCGTTTGTCTCACAGACGAAAAAACCAAAAGTTGACGGCGTGGTGATCTCTGCGAAGGGGGCGTCGAATGAGGCGGTAAAACTCCAGATCGTCAGGCTTGTGATGGCACTGTACGGCGTGGAGGCAAATAAAGTTGAAGTGTTAGTGATGGAGTAAAATGAAATGAATGTGAAAAAGTTAAAAATATTAAGTCTAAGAAAAGTATGCGATGAATATGATAGAAGTAGCAAAGAGAAAGAACAGGAAGGATATGGTTTGGTGAAAAAAATATTAAGAAAGAACCAGATTATGATTACGGCACTGGCAGTCATGATAGCGGTAGCAGGCTATCTGAACTTTGCGGGTACCAAGATTGGAGAAGAGGATTTTATATCTGTAGACGGCAGCAGCAGCGAGCTTACATATGATATCTCTGATGAAGATATGTATGCCATATCGCTTAGGGAAGATACAGATGGTGAGATCCAGGATTACGCGTCGGCAGCAGGAGAGAACACGGACATAGCAAGTCTCGACACAGACGATGTGACGATCACAGACAACTACCTGAGCAGTGACATGAACGCTGTGTCGGACAGCGCGCTCGACACGACAGCTGCAGGCGATCCGTCAGCAGCAGATGTACTCGCTGCCAACACGGATGAGTCCGGAGCGACTGTGATCGAGCAGGAGGTACCGGGAGAGGCAGTGTTTACGAGTGCATCAGGTGTGTCTACGCTCGCGGGCGCAAAGCTCTTAAAAGAACAGACCAGGGCGCAGAACAAAGAGTCTCTCCTGGAGATCATTCAAAGTGAAGAGCTTACGGAAGAGGCAAAAAAGGAAGCCATAAATAGTATGATCGCACTGACGGAGACCGCCCAGAAGGAATCCGATGCGCAGATGCTTCTCGAGGCGAAAGGATTTGCACAGACAGTAGTGAGTATCAGCGGTGACAAAGCAGATGTCATGGTGGAGGCAGCAAACCTTACAGAGTCACAGACTGCCCAGATTCTGGACATCGTACAGAGAAAAACAGATATCGTTCCGGAAAATATCATCATAACAGTATCCGGTATTACAAACAGTGTGTCTGACGGTGTCTCCGACAATATATCTGTCGATGAATAAATGTGTGGAATTAATTGGATAAATGTGGTATACTAAAGTATTATATTGCAAACTGCCTTGATCATGTGTGTTTGAAGGGCGGTCTGGCGGAAAGGAGCACATATGAAAAGAGTATTTTTGATTGTGTTAGACAGCTTTGGGATCGGTGAGATGGAGGATGCGGAAGCCTATGGTGACAGGGGTGTGAGTACCATAGGCTCCGTCTCTGAGAGCTCATTTTTTCATGTGCCAAATCTGCAGAAACTGGGGCTTTTTAATATCGAGGGTGTTCGGTGCAGGGGGCAGGAGCCCGCAAAGAACCCGCTTGCGGCAGTTGCCAGGATGAAGGAGGCTTCACGGGGCAAAGATACAACGATCGGCCATTGGGAGATCGCTGGTCTGGTATCAAAAGAGCCGCTGCCGACGTATCCCAATGGATTTCCGGAGGAAGTGATCGATGATTTCTCAAAGCTTACGGGCAGGGGTGTGCTCTGCAACAAGACATACTCCGGCACAGAGGTGATCAGGGATTACGGCGATGAGCATGTGAGAACGGGGGATCTGATCGTGTACACATCCGCGGACAGTGTTTTTCAGGTCGCGGCACATGAGGAGGTCGTGCCGTTGGAGACTTTGTATGACTATTGCAGGAAGGCGAGGGCGATGCTCCAGGGAGAGCACGGGGTAGGGCGCGTCATCGCGAGACCGTTCACGGGCACATCAGGAGATTACACCCGCACGGCACACCGCCATGACTATTCGCTGCTGCCGCCGCAGACCACGATGCTGGACCAGCTCAAGGAGGCGGGCAGGGACGTGATCGCTGTGGGGAAGATCAATGATATATTTGCCGGAAAGGGCATCACAGAGTTTGTGTATACAAGCGGGAACGCAGAGGGCATAGAGCGTACGCTTGAGTATCTGGACAGGGATTTTGAGGGAATGTGCTTTGTCAATCTTGTGGATTACGATATGCTCTATGGCCATCGCAGGGATGTGGACGGCTATGCAAGGGCATTGGCATATTTTGATGAAAAGCTGCCTGAGATCATGGGGAAGCTCCGGGAGGAGGATATACTGATGGTCACTGCTGACCACGGCTGTGATCCCGCGTACACGAAAACGACAGATCACACAAGGGAGTACACGCCCTTTATCATGTACGGCAAAAAAGTAAAGCCGGTCAATCACGGCACGCGTGAGACATTTGCAGATATCGCGGCGACAGTTCTTGATCATCTCGGCGTGGAGCAGAAGACATGTGGGACAAGTATGTACGCTGTCATATAAAGATATAAATCATTATGAAAGATAGACGGAGGATAGATCAGTGAGTACAATTGCAGAGGAAATAAACAAGAGGAGGACGTTCGCCATCATATCGCACCCCGATGCCGGCAAGACGACCTTGACAGAAAAATTTTTGCTGTATGGAGGCGCCATCAATCTCGCAGGGAGCGTCAAGGGCAAGGCGACAGCAAGACATGCGGTCTCGGATTGGATGGAGATCGAGAAGGAGAGAGGGATCTCGGTCACATCCTCTGTCCTGCAGTTCAATTACGACGGCTATTGCATCAATATCCTGGATACGCCGGGGCATCAGGATTTCTCGGAGGATACGTACAGGACGCTCATGGCGGCGGATTCGGCAGTCATGGTGATCGATGCGTCAAAGGGAGTTGAGGCGCAGACGAGAAAGCTTTTTAAGGTCTGTGGTATGAGGGGGATTCCCATTTTTACGTTTATCAATAAGATGGACAGGGATGCCAATGACACGTTCGAGCTCCTTGACGAGATCGAGAAGGAGCTTGGTATCGCTACTTGTCCTGTCAACTGGCCGATCGGTTCGGGAAAGCGTTTTAAGGGGGTCTATGACAGGCATGGGAACCATGTGCTCACCTATTCTGACACACAGAAAGGAACAAAAGAGGGTGAGACGACGGTGATCCCGCTGGATGACGAGGCGCTCTTGCTCGAGAACATCGGCGAGGAGGCACTGACTTTGCTGCGCGACGAGATCGAGCTGCTCGACGGGGCGAGTGCGGAGTTTGACATTGATGAGGTGCGCAGGGGAAAGCTGACGCCCGTGTTTTTTGGATCGGCTCTCACGAATTTCGGTGTGGAGGTATTTCTGCAGAATTTTCTAAAGATGGCGACAACACCGCTTCCGAGGATATCTCAGGGGGAGACGATCGATCCTGTCGACAATGATTTCTCGGCGTTCGTGTTCAAGATCCAGGCGAATATGAACAAGGCGCACCGCGACAGGGTGGCGTTTATGCGCATCTGCTCGGGCAAGTTTGACGCCAGCGCGGAGGTGAAACATGTGCAGGGCGGGAAAGTGATGCGCCTGTCGCAGCCGCAGCAGATCATGGCGGACGAGCGCAAGATCCTTGACGAGGCGTACGCAGGTGATATCATCGGCGTGTTTGATCCGGGGATCTTTTCTATCGGTGACACGGTCTGTGCGCCGAAGAACAATATCTGTTACGAGGGGATACCGACCTTTGCGCCAGAGCACTTTGCGAGGGTGAGGCAGATCGACACGATGAAGCGGAAACAGTTCATCAAAGGAGTCAACCAGATCGCACAGGAGGGCGCGATCCAGATTTTCCAGGAGTTTAACACTGGTATGGAGGAGATCATTGTGGGTGTGGTAGGCGTACTGCAGTTCGATGTGCTCAAATATCGCCTGGAAAATGAGTACAATGTTGAGATCAATCTTGAGTCGCTTCCGTATGAGTATATCCGGTGGATCGAGAATAAGGACGAGATAGATCTGAATAAGCTTTCCGGAACTTCGGATATGAAGAAGATACAGGACTTGAAAGGAAATCCGCTCCTGCTGTTTATCAACCAGTGGAGCATCGGTATGACGGTCGACAGAAACAAGGGGCTCGTGCTCTCGGAATTTGGAAGGAATTGATTAGGAGTATTAAATCGTCAATGAGAAAATGGACAGTGTTGTGGGCGGCGCTGATCGGCAGTATGGTGTTTGGGACATCAGGATGCGCGGATCAGAGTGGCTTTGACCCGCAGTATATCATTCGTGAGGAGAAAAGCGCTGACGAGGCGGAAAGTACAGCAGAGACACGCGGATACGAACCAGAACAGCCGCAGGAGAACAGCACAGAGACAAATCCTTTGACAAAGGAGCATATCCGGGAGGTCTCAGAGCTTTATTATGCATATCATCACCTCGACGGAGAGAGGCAAAAGATCTATCTCGAGATGTTTGATGCGCTGACCGATATGAAAAGCGGGGTGCCGCTGTCCACAGTGGACAAGTCTGTGCTGGATGTTGTTTTCGCCTGTGTGATGAATGACCACCCAGAGCTTTTTTATGTGGACGGATACCAGTATACAGAGTACACGCTTGGCGATGTCGTGACAGGGATCACTTTCAGCGGGACTTACTCTATGGCAAGTGCGGAGATCGAGCAGGCGAGGCTGCTGATCGAGCAGAGGCTTGCAGAGTGTTTTGAACAGGTACCGTTAAATGAGGATGAGTACAGCACTGTCAAATATCTGTATGAATGGCTGATCGATCACACAGAGTACGATAGGACCGCGGAGAATAATCAGAATATATGTTCTGTGTTCCTGCAGGGAAAAAGTGTCTGCCAGGGTTATGCCAAGGCAATGCAGTATATGCTGCAGGCAGCCGACATCCAGTGTGTGCTGGTGACTGGTTTTACGAACGGTGAGCGGCATGGGTGGAATCTGGTGAGGGTGAACGGAGAATACTATTATCTCGACCCGACATGGGGAGATGCCTCGTACGCTTCGGGCAGTGCCGATGGTGCGTTGGACAGCTTCGTCCCTGCCATCAATTATGATTACTTTCTGGTGACAACGGATGAGATCACGAGGACACATTCTATCGAGAAGGTGGTGGAGCTCCCTGTGTGTACTGCGATCGACGACAACTATTTTGTGCGCGAGGGACTATATTTTGAGAGTTACGATGCCGACAGGCTTGCTCTCATTTTTGACAGTGAGGAGACGAGAACAGCCGGGTCCGTGACGTTGAAATGCGATAACAGCGAAACGTATGATCTGATGGTGCAGACGCTGATCGAGTCGCAGGCGATCTTTGACTTTGTGGACAAGCAGGGGGAGAGCATCGCGTACACCTCGAACGATGAGCAGAGGACGATCAGTTTCTGGAATGTATAAGGAACGGCAGCTGCTAAATGAATGGAATCGCAGATTTTAGGAAAGTATGGTAATAAAGGTAACAGTTCAGCCCAGGACTTCGCACTACGCTGCGAAGTCCGTGAGAAAGGCGGAAAATAACAGATTTTTTCTTTGCAAAGTCTGAGGATGATGATATAATAAAAAATAACGCAGAAAGAGATACAGGAGGTTTAGAGCATGGAAAAAGAAACGGATAAGAGCGGGTATTCATTGAATAATGAGGAATTCGGCACTGTAAAGATCGCCAACGATGTCGTTGCCATGATCGCGGGACTTGCGGCGACGGAGGTTGACGGTGTGAGCGCCATGGTCGGAAATATCACGAACGAACTGATGGGAAAGGTCGGCATGAAGAAACAGACAAAAGGTGTCAAGGTTGATATCCTAGACGGAAATGTGTCTGTGGAGCTTGCAGTCACATTAGAATATGGCTTTAACATCCCAACAACCTGCAATAAAGTGCAGGAAAAGGTAAAGAACGCGATCGAGACGATGACCGGGTTCAGGGTGTCTGACGTCAATATCAGGATCGTCGGTATCAAAATGGCATCAGAGCGATAGGAGTCGTACAAATATAGATTAAGGAAAAGATAAATGAGCAGAAGAGAGCTTAGGGAACAAATATTCAAATATATTTTCAGGATCGAATTTAATGACAGGGAAGAAATGCCTGAGCAGGGCAAGTTCTTTTTTGAGACTCTGAAAATGGAAGCGCAGGAGAGAGAATCGCGTGAGATCAAGGACGAGGATGCCACATATATCTCCCATAAAAGCAATAAGATCATCGAGAAGCTTGATGAGATCGACGAGATGATCAACAAACAGGCAAAAGGCTGGACCACGCAGAGGATGGGGAAGGTGGATCTCACGATCCTTCGCCTTGCAGTGTACGAGATCGTATTTGACGAGGATGTGCCGACAGGGGTTGCGATCAATGAGGCGGTTGAACTTGCCAAAAAATTCGGGCAGGAGGAGTCGTCGGGGTTTGTCAATGGAGTGCTCGCAAAATTTGCATAGGCAGAATGGTATGGAGGCATATTCGTGAAGCAGAATGTTTATACAGTTGCCCAGATCAATTCCTACATCAAGAACATGTTCACGCAGGATTATTTGCTGCGGACTGTCTTTGTTAAAGGCGAGGTTAGTAATTGTAAGTACCATTCGTCGGGGCATATCTATTTTACGTTAAAAGATGCCAAGGGCGTTATCGCCTGTGTCATGTTTGCCGGCAATCGCACCGGACTTTCTTTCAAATTGGAGGAAGGGCAGATGGTCGTGGTTGGCGGTACGATTGACGTGTATGAGAGGGATGGCAAATACCAGCTTTACGCGAAGCAGATCGCACTGGACGGTGCGGGCGTGCTGTATGAAAAGTTTGAACGCATGAAGCGCAAGCTCGAAGAGATGGGGATGTTTGCACAGGAATATAAGCAGCCCATTCCCAGATATATCAGGACGCTGGGTGTTGTGACAGCGCCCACGGGGGCGGCAGTGCGTGATATCATCAATATCGCGGCGCGGCGCAATCCCTATGTACAGATCATACTGTATCCGGCGATCGTGCAGGGAGATCAGGCGGCAGCGAGCATTGTCAGTGGAATCCGTGCGCTGGAGCAGCTTGGCGTGGACGTGATGATCGTCGGCAGGGGCGGCGGTTCTATTGAGGACTTGTGGGCATTCAATGAGGAAGAGGTGGCACAGGCGGTGTTTGACTGTCAGGTGCCCATCATATCAGCGGTCGGACATGAGACGGACACGACGATCACGGATTTTGTGGCGGATCTGAGGGCGCCTACACCTTCGGCGGCAGCGGAGCTTGCGGTCTATGATGCAGCGCAGCTGATGGAGCGGTTCGCGGCGTACAGCAATGCATTGGATCATGCCATGCAGGCGCAGATACGCAGACAGCGAAACCGGCTTGAAAACTGGAAACTGCGGTTAAGATATCTCAGCCCGATAAATCAGATCCAGCAGAAGCGTACTTATTCCATGGATCTGGAGGGGCGTCTTACGGGATCGATGAACAGTGCGTTGGTACAGCAGCGGCATCGAATGGCTCTGTACGCCGAGAGGTTTAAGGGATTGTCTCCGCTCGAGAAGCTCAGTCAGGGCTACGCATATGTCGAGGATAAAGATCACAAGGTAATAAATGATGTGAACAGTGTAAAGCCGGAGGATATGGTGCGGATCTATGTGAAAAACGGCACGATACAGGCAAAAGTGAAGGAGATAGACAAGGTAGGGTATGGCGAAGGAACAGACACTTGAACATATGTTTGAAAAACTTGAAGATATGATCGGAAAATTAGAGCAGGAAGATATCTCGCTGGAGGAGTCTTTCAAGTTATATAAAGAGGGCATGAAATTGATCAAGTCCTGTAATGACAAGATCGATAAAGTGGAAAAGGAAGTTCTCAAATTGAATGAAAATGGTGAGTTAGATGAATTTTGACAGAGAGTTACAAGACAGGGTAAACGAAATAGAGACCATTATAAAGGCGTATCTTCCCGAAGAAAGCGGCTGGGCGAAGACGGTGATGGAAGCGATGAACTACAGTGTCAATGTCGGCGGCAAGCGGCTTCGTCCTATGCTGATGGCGGAGACATATCGGCTTTTCGGAGGCGCGGACAAAGCGATCGAACCCTTTATGGCGGCGATCGAGATGATACATTCGTATTCGCTTGTGCATGACGATCTGCCGGCAATGGACAATGATGAGTATCGCAGAGGTAAAAAAACGACATGGGTAGTCTATGGGGATGCCATGGCGATCCTTGCAGGAGACGGATTGTTAAATTATGCTTTTGAGACTGCGTTAAAGTCGTTTGAGATGTCCGGCAGCGACGCGGGCAGAAAGGCGAAGGCACTCTCCATACTTGCTAAAAAAGCGGGAGTCCATGGGATGATCGGTGGACAGACTGCCGATATCGAAGCGGAAAATCTCGGACATCAAGTGACAATAGAGCATCTTCTGTTTATCCACGAGCACAAGACGGCAGCCCTGATCCAGGCGGCGATGATGGCAGGCGCAGTGATGGCAGGCGCAGGGGAAGAACAGATCAGCCTGGTGGAAAAAGCGGCTTATGAGATCGGCATCGCGTTTCAGATACAGGACGATATCCTGGATGTGACGAGCAGTCTGGAGACGCTGGGGAAGCCGGTAGGAAGCGATGCGAAGAATCAGAAGACGACCTATGTCACGCTGAAGGGGATCGAGGAGGCGGCACGGGAACAGCGGGAAATGTCAGATCATGCTGTAAAACTGCTGAGATCGCTGGAGGAGGAAGGGTTTCAGAATGAGTTTTTGATGGAGTTGATACAAAGTCTGATCACACGCATCAAATGATCGGGTTTATTGGATAAATGTCTGCTGTTAATTGAACCAATTCTGAAAGGTAAAGGCACTTGGTATGATATTAGAGACGATAGAGAAAGAAAACGATATAAAAAATGTAGCACCCGAAGACTGGAACCTGCTGGCGGAGGAGATCAGGAGCTTTCTGATCAAAAAGATCAGTGTCACAGGCGGGCATCTCGGCTCCAATCTTGGTGCGGTGGAGCTGACGATGGCACTGCACCTGAGCCTGAATCTGCCGCAGGACAAGATCGTGTGGGATGTGGGGCACCAGTCATACACGCATAAGCTATTGACGGGCAGGCGCTCGGGATTTGAGAGTCTGCGCAAATACGGCGGTATGAGCGGTTTTCCTAAGAGGAAGGAGAGCGAGTGTGACTGTTTTGATACAGGACACAGCTCCACATCCATCTCGGCAGGGCTTGGACTTGTGAAAGCGAGAGATCTTCGCAATGAGAACCACACAGTCATCTCGGTGATCGGTGATGGCTCTCTCACGGGAGGGATGGCATATGAGGCGCTGAACAATGCTTCGCGCCTGAAAAAGAATTTTATTATCGTGTTGAATGATAATAATATGTCAATCTCAGAAAATGTCGGCGGAGTGTCAAAGTATCTCAATAATATCAGGACAGCGGACAAGTACCTTGACATGAAGGAAGGGATCTATAATTCACTCATGGAATCTAATCTAGAGCCGATCGTCACAAGCATCAGGAGGGCGAAGAGCTCTGTAAAACAGCTGGTGATTCCGGGTATGTTCTTTGAGGATATGGGGATTACATACTTGGGACCTGTGGACGGGCACAACATCAATGCCATGATGAAGGTCCTGCGCGAGGCAAAGCGCTGCAAGTCAGCGGTGCTGGTACATGTGATCACGCAGAAGGGAAAAGGGTTTGCACCTGCGGAGAAACACCCGGCGCGGTTTCACGGCGCAGAGCCCTTTGATGTGGAGACGGGTCTGCCGCTCACGCCAAAGACAAAGTCAAGTTATACAGATGTCTTTTCAACGGTGATGTGCAAGCTCGGAGACCGCTATCAAGACGTTGTGGCGATCACGGCGGCGATGCCTGACGGTACAGGGCTCAAACGATTCCGCAATATGTACCCGGACCGGTTTTTTGATGTCGGGATCGCCGAGGAGCATGCAGTGACTTTTGCGGCGGGTCTGGCAGCCGGTGGCATGCATCCGGTGGTGGCTGTCTACTCCTCCTTTTTGCAGAGGGCATATGATCAGATCTTGCATGACGTGTGCATCCAGAATCTTCCGGTGACTTTTGCGATCGACAGGGCGGGTCTCGTGGGAAGTGACGGGGAGACACATCAGGGGATCTTTGATCTCTCATATCTATCCTCCATACCTAACATGCACATTATGGCGCCCAAAAACAAATGGGAACTGTCGGATATGTTGAAATTTGCGGTGGCTTTTCAAGGACCGGTGGCGCTGCGCTACCCGAGAGGCGAGGCGTTCGATGGGCTTCGTGAGTACCGTGAGCCGATTCGTTTTGGAAAGGCAGAGTGGATCTATCGCGAGAATGATATAGCGCTTGTGGCGGTGGGCAGCATGGTAAAGACCGCGCTCACAGTGCGGGAGGCGCTTCTTAGGAAAGGATTTCACTGCAGTATCATCAATGCGCGTTTTGTCAAACCGATCGATACGGAGATCTTAGATGAGGCTGTCGAGAATCACGATCTGATCGTGACGATGGAAGAAAATGTGGCAAGCGGTGGATTTGGCGAGAAGGTAAGGGAGTATTTTGACAGGCATCATTTTGGGACAAGACTGTTGGCGGTCCATGTACCGGATGAATATGTGGAACATGGAAATGTGGATATCCTGCGCCGTGAATTGGGGATCGACGCGGAGACGATCGGGCAGAAGATCATGGAACAGTACAAGGAAATGTCTCACAAAGATTCTAGGAAGGGCACAAAAATATGAAAGAGCGTCTGGATGTGCTGCTAGTGCGGCAGGGGCTTGCCGAGTCGCGCGAGAAGGCAAAAGCGGTGATCATGGCAGGGTGCGTGTATGTCAATGACCAGAAGGAGGACAAGGCAGGAGCCATGTTTGACGAGTCCAAGGTCCGACTTGAAGTCAGGGGGAATACACTCCGCTATGTCAGCCGCGGCGGTCTGAAACTGGAAAAGGCGATCGACAGTTTTGGCGTGGTACTTGACGGAAAGATTTGCATGGATATCGGTGCATCTACCGGCGGATTTACAGACTGTATGCTGCAGAATGGGGCAAAGAAGGTTTATTCCGTAGATGTAGGGCACGGCCAGCTGGCGTGGAAACTTCGCAATGACGAGCGTGTTGTCTGTATGGAAAAGACAAATTTTCGCCATATGGTTCCGGCGGATATTGATGACAAGCTTGATTTTGCGTCGGTAGATGTGTCATTTATCTCGCTGGATAAGATTTTGGGACCTGCCCACAGCCTGTTAAAGCCCAATGCGCAGATGGTATGCCTGATCAAACCGCAGTTTGAGGCGGGAAAAGAGAAGGTCGGAAAAAAGGGTGTTGTGAGAGATGCGCAGGTGCACAGGGAAGTGATCAGGACGGTGTTTGCTTTCACGCTTGAAAAAGGCTATGAGATCCAAAATCTTGATTTTTCACCGATCAGAGGACCGGAGGGGAATATCGAGTACCTGATGCATCTTGTCAGAGTGGAACAGCCGGCAGAGGATCTCGATGCCGCTGGCTTTGTTCAGGACTGTTTTGAGGGACTTATAGAGGAGACAGTCAGCCTTGCGCATACAACGTTGGATTGTTAGTGCGAAAAAGAGCATTTCACCATCCTGAAAGGAGAGCCCGGCAGAGCGGGCAAAGGGGAGTTAGTGCGAAAAAGAGCATTTCACCATCCTGAAAGGAGAGCCCGGCAGAGCTGGCAAAGGGGAGTTAGTGCGAAAAAGAGCATTTCACCATCCTGATAGAAGTGGCTGCTAAAGCAGGCAGATGGGAGTTAGGTGGGTATCAATGAAAACATTTTATATATATACAAACCAGACAAAGGACGGGAACGGTGAGACTACGCAGTATATACGGGATTATCTGAACCTGAAGGGGTGCCGATGCAGCAGCAGGGTCGACGGAAATGTGGAAGGAATGATCGTCCTGGGCGGTGACGGAACCATGCTCAGGGCAGCGCGCGAGTATGTCTCCTGTCACATCCCGATGATCGGTGTGAATCTCGGGACACTGGGATATCTTGCGGAGGTGGACAAGGAGGATATCGAGACTGCGCTTGACAGTCTGGTCGCGGATCGATATGAGATCGAGCCGCGCATGATGCTGAGCGGCATTCCGGTGATAGCCGGCGTCAGCGCCAATCCGCAGACGGCACTGAATGACATCGTGATCAACAGAAAAGGTGCACTGCATGTTATTAATTTTAATATTTTTGTGAATGGCAGACTGTTGAGTACATACAGCGCGGACGGAATGATCATCTCCACGCCGACAGGCTCCACGGCGTACAACCTGTCAGCGGGCGGACCGATCGTCGAGCCCAGGGCGA
>CAJUQU010000092.1 GCA_910588595.1 uncultured Lachnospiraceae bacterium
ACGATGCTGATTTCATCGGGAATGCGTATATTCCGCAGAGTCAGCTCTTTGATCAGCCAGTAGGCGATCTCATCGTTGCAGCAGACGACTGCGGTGGCATCCTTAAGCTGTGCGGTGAGAAAACGGGATAAGAAGCGGGTGTCCTGCTCTTTGCGGAGGGCGGTGAGCTGTGGTGTGTCAAAACGACAGATATATTGCTCACAGCGCAGGAGCTGTGCGTCCCTCAGGGCGCAGAGAAGTCCGAAGCATTGTTCTGTACCCTGTGCCTCATCGGCTTGAAAAATACCGCCGATCTTTTGGTGTCCAAGCGAGACAAGGTATCTGCCGAGCTGGTACCCGCCCTCGTAATGATCGTCTCTTACCGATGGAAACTCCGGGAGGTTGCTGTATTCACCGCCGAAGAACAGGATCGATGTACCCCGCTGGGCAAGGCAGCGGTACAGGTCATGGTTGGGGGTGGGAGCGGCGGTCTTACAGCCTTCGCTCAGTATCCCGCAAACGGGATTTTTGAGCAGAAATTCCAGGATTTCCCGCTCCCTGGAGATACTGCAGTCCGTCACATAGACAATCCATGCGTAACCATGCCCCTGCAGTGTGCCGCACAGGTCTGCAAGCAGCCGTGGATAGATGTACTCTGTGTTGGACTGGACCAGTATGGCGATCTGGTTTGCGCCGTTTTTGCTGCGCCTGTCAACGGCATAGGAGCCGCTTCCTTGGCGCTTTTCGATCAGATGTTCTTCCTCCAGGACAGAGAGTGCCTTTCGAACCGTCTGGCGGCTGACATTGTAAGTCTGGCAAAGTGCGGACTCGGTCGGCAGCCGGAAAGGTTCGGACGGATCCTTGTCCAGATTTGCCCGGATCAGGCGCTTGAGCTGACTGGCAAGCTCGGAGTATTTTGCAGGCATCGCAGTCTCCTTTCTGGGATCATCTCTTGGTGTATGATACTGATTATAGCATACTGAGGATCGGTATGCATCATGTTTTTGGATGCGCTTTATATACGAGGGCGACCAGTGTGAAAGCATATCGTCAATCTGATCCGGGAGCCCGGTTTGGCGGGTGAACGGGCGTTAGCATGTACATGAATGGAAATTTCATAAAATCAAAAAATAAGATGTAGAATGTGACAACAAAGGAGAAACCAAAGGAGAAAATTTTCTTTTTTCGTTCACACTTTGCTTAAAATATTCACATTTTTTTGAGAATTTGTTCATATTTATGACAGTAAATCATTGTCGTCTTGCGTTTGATCGGACAAAAATCAGCCGGTTTCGCTTCAAAATCGTAATAAATTACCCCAAATATTAAAATATTTAACATAATATATAAAATTCATACTGAAAATTGGCACATATTACATAAATTTGTATTGTTTACTTGCACAAAATTATATAATATGCACAATATATAATTGCTTAACAAATTAATATGTGTTAAAGTTAACTTACGGAAACAAAAAGGTTCCGATACAAAAATGTTCATTTAGGGAGGAAAAAAATGAAGAAAAAAGTTGTATCAGTACTCGTAGCGGCAATGACAGTTGTGAGCCTGGCGGCATGTGGCAACTCAGGTTCAGGGGATACACCGACAGCGGCAGACACGCCGGCATCGGCAGACACAAAGACGGCGGACACGCCGGCACCTGCGGACACACCGACAGAGAACAGCGAAGATACACCCGCAGCAAGCGGTGAGACCATCAGCGTAGGTTTTGCGCAGGTTGGACATGAGTCAGACTGGCGTGCGGCAAACACAAAGAATTATCAGGACACATTCAGCGCGGCAAACGGCTATGAGCTGTCTTTCGTAGACTGTGACAACGACCATGCAGTACAGATCGAGACAGTCCGTAGCTTTATCGAGCAGGAACTCGACTACATCTGCATCGCTCCGATCCAGTCCGCAGGCTGGGACACTGTTCTCCAGGAAGCAAAGGACGCAGGTATTCCGGTGCTCATCGTAGACCGTGCAGTAGATGCTGATGCGTCCCTGTACACGACAGCGCTTGGCTGCGACATGGTAGCTGAGGGCGAGACAGCAGGAAACTGGCTTGCTGAGTACCTCAACGGTGCGGATGCAAACATTCTCGTCATCGAGGGTTCTGTCGGCGCATCTGCGACACTCGGACGTACAGAGGGCTTTAACAATATCGTGGCGAAGAACTCCAACTGGAAAGTGCTTGATTCCCAGTCCGGTGACTTCACACAGGCAGGCGGACAGGAAGTTATGGAGTCCTTCATCAAGTCCTACAGCGATTTCAATGTAGTGGTATGCCAGAACGACAACGAGGCGTACGGTGCGATGGACGCGATGGATGCAGCCGGGATTACATACGGTGTGGACGGTGACGTGACGATCATCTCCTTCGACGCGACACACAACGGACTTCAGTACACACTTGACGGAAAGATCACATGCAACGTAGAGTGCAACCCTCTGCAGGCAGGATTTGCAGAAGGCGTTATCCAGAAGCTGCAGGCAGGCGAGGCAGTGGACGCGTGGACCCTCGTTGTCGACGAAGCATTCGTGGCACCTGGCATCACAAGCAGCTATGCGATCACAATGAGTCAGGAAGTATTGGACGGCCGTGCTTACTAATCCGTTTGGGTAAAATCGGATTTTGAAGATTTTGTAAAATAAGTAATGAAAATGTGCTGTCAGAGGGGAGGACTCATTTTTCTCCCCTCGCACTTTTATGCGCTCTGGAGAGGAGATGTCTACATGGATAGTAATATTGTTTTGAGTGCAAAGGGAATCTGTATGACATTCCCCGGTGTGAAAGCGTTGGAAAATGTGGATTTCAATCTCAGAAAAGGTGAGATCCGTGCGCTCATGGGAGAAAATGGCGCGGGGAAATCCACACTGATCAAATGCCTGACCGGGGTGAATAAATTTGAAGCTGGAGAGATTCATCTGGACGGCATCGACGGTCCGGTCGTGAACAGGGACACGCTGGATGCACAGCGCAAAGGGATCTCCACGGTTTACCAGGAAGTCAACCTGTGTCCGAATCTTTCTGTGGCGGAGAACCTGTTTATCGGCAGGGAGCCGATGACCAGATTCCACACGGTCAACAGAAGGAAGATGAATGAGATGGCGGCTAAGCTCATGAAGGATCTGGATCTGGACGTCGACGTGACACAGAATCTGGAAGAGTACTCGCTCGCACTGCAGCAGATGATCGCGATCGCCCGCGCGGTGGATATGGACTGCAAGGTTTTGATCCTGGATGAGCCGACCTCCTCGCTCGACGACAATGAGGTGGCAAAGCTTTTTGTCATGATGAGGCGGCTCCGCGAGAAGGGGGTCGGCATCATGTTCGTGACACATTTCCTCGAACAGGTATACGAGGTCTGCGACGGTATCACGGTGCTCAGAAACGGTACGCTGGTAGGGGAGTACACGATCGAGGAACTGCCCCGCGTCAAGCTGGTTGCCGCCATGATGGGCAAGGATTTTGACGATCTGGCGAGCATCAAGCAGGAGGGCAGCGGCGACAAGTCGAAGGAGCCGGTCGTGATCGACGCCAAAGGGCTGAGCCATGCCGGGACGATCAAGCCGTTCGACCTTGAGATCCACAAGGGGGAGGTCATCGGACTGACCGGGCTTCTGGGAAGCGGACGCAGCGAGCTTGCCCGCGCGATCTACGGTGCAGACAGGGCGCAGACGGGAACGCTGAAGGTGAAGGGACAGGATGTGACGATCAAGAACCCGATCGATGCCATGAATCTGGGCATGGGTCTTCTGCCGGATGACAGAAAGGCGGAGGGGATCATCGGGGATCTGTCCGTGCGAGAGAACATCATTCTCGCGATGCAGGCAAAGCTTGGGATCTTTAGAAAGATCCCGATGTCAAAGCAGATCGAGATCGCGGATAAGTTCATCGAGATGCTGCAGATCAAGACAGCGAGCAGGGAGACATTGATCAGGCAGCTCTCCGGCGGCAACCAGCAGAAAGTGATCCTGGCGAGATGGCTGGCGACGGATCCGGACTTTTTGATCCTCGATGAGCCTACGCGCGGCATCGATATCGGGACCAAGACGGAGATCCAGAAATTAGTGCTCAAGCTTGCTGACGAGGGCAAGAGCGTGATGTTCATCTCCTCTGAGATAGAGGAGATGCTTAGAACCTGCAACCGTATGGCTGTGCTTCGGGACGGCGCCAAAGTCGGGGAGATCAGCGGTGACGACCTGACGCAGGAAGGCGTCATGAAAGCAATTGCAGGAGGTGGAAAATAATGGACAAAGTGAAGAAGATTACAAAAATGAAACTGTTTCTGCCGGTTTTCAGTATGCTTCTTGTGATGATGATCAACGTGATCTATGATATCGTGAGCGGAAACCCTCCGTTTGGTTTCTTTTCGATCAGTATCAACAACGGTATCCTATACGGACGTCTGATCGACATATTGAACCGCGGCAGTGAAGTTGCGATCCTGGCGATCGGCATGACACTGGTCGTCTCGGCATCGGCGGGAACGGATATCTCGGTGGGATCCGTCATGAGTCTGTCCGGCGGGATGTGCTGTATGCTGCTTGCAGGTTATGGCGTGACCAACGTGAGCGAGTATGCAGTCCCTCTCTGGTTGGGCATGTTTGCGGGCATCGCGGTCGCGTGTGTCTGCGGTCTGTTCAACGGCTTTCTGGTAGCGTACATGAATATCCAGCCGATGGTCGCGACGCTGATCCTCTGGTCCGCGGGCAGGGCGATCGGACTTCTGCTGTGCAACAGCAATATCGTGTATGTGCGCGTGCCATCATTCCAGTTTTTTGGCGGCTACTGCGGCATTATCCCGACACCGATCCTCATCGCGGCGATCTGCGTCGTGATCACGTCCGTCGTGCTGAAATCGACAGCGCTGGGCACGTATATCCAGAGCGTGGGCATCAATAAAAAGGCATCGAGGATCTCCGGATTCAATTCCGCAAAGATCATCCTGCTGTGCTATGTGATCTGCGGTCTGTGTGCAGGTATCGCAGGTCTGGTAGCGACCTGCAGGATCTATTCCGCAGATACCAACAATATCGGACTGAATATGGAGCTGGACGCGATCCTTGCAGTGGCGCTCGGAGGCAACAGTCTCGGCGGCGGCAAGTTCAATCTCGCCGGCTCGATCATAGGCGCGTACACGATCCAGGCGATCACCACGACGCTGTATGCGCTGGGTGTTTCCTCCGCGCAGGCTCCGGTGTTCAAAGCGATCGTCGTGATCCTGATCGTCGTGATCCAGTCCCAGCCGGTGAAGGATTATTTCAAGAAACTGTCCGCTAAGAAGGCAGGCGCAAAGGAGGCGGCATAGGATGAAAAAATTGAAACTCGGAGGCAATAACATATTACTGGCGATCACGGTCATCTTGTTCGTCGTCATGTATCTGGGCGGCTGCATCATTTATGCGGACAAAGGATTCACACATTTGCAGACGTTTCTGAATGTGCTGATCAACAATGCGGGACTGATCGCTGTCGCGAGCGGCATGACCTGCGTGATGCTGACAGGGGGCATCGATATCTCTGTCGGCTCGCTGATCGCCATGGACTGTATGTTCCTGGCAGTCGGCATGGAGCAGTGGGGGATGAGCAGCCCTGTGCTGATGATCATGGTGCTGGTCATCGGTGTGTTGTTCGGACTGGTCCAGGGCTACTGTGTGGCGTATCTCGAGATCCAGCCGTTCATCGTGACCATGGCGGGAATGTTCTTTGCCAGAGGCATGACGGCGGTGATCTGCAAAGATCAGGTCAGCATCGTCTCGGATAAGCTGTTCACGGCGATCTCCAATGCCAAGATCAGCATTCCATTCGGCGGCTACACCAACAAGAAAGGCATCTATCAGACACCCTTTGTGCGCCCGACAGTCATCGTAGCGCTCGTGGTCGTTGTTCTCGTCTTTCTGATGCTCAAATATACCAAGTTTGGGCGAAGCATCTACGCGGTGGGCGGCAACCAGGTATCTGCGGCGCTCATGGGACTGAACGTCAAACGAACCAAACTGCTCACATACACGCTGTGCAGCCTGCTGACGTCCGTCGGCGGGATCTGCTACTGCCTGAACACCATGTGCGGTACGACAACCCAGGCGACAGGACTGGAGATGGATGCCATATCCTCCTCCGTCATCGGCGGAACGCTCCTGACGGGAGGCGTGGGCAATGTGTTCGGATCCCTCGTCGGCGTGCTCATCAACGGGACGATCTCGACGCTGGTAAAATCAAACGGAAAGCTCGTCAGCTCCTGGGCAAACATCATCACGGCGATCCTGCTGTGCTTCTTTATCCTGCTGCAGGCAATCTTTGCAAAGATCAAAGAGAGCAAGAAAGCATAATAAATATTGGAAGATTTGTGACCCTTGTCTCGTACATGAGACAAGGGTTTTTTAGAGTATGTGTGCGGTCTCATAAAGCGGGGGTAATCCGTTCTCAAATTATCAGTATAAAGATAGAAAGATTTGTGCTATAATCATAGTCATAAACAGAAAAGAGGTTGATATGAAGAAATTGAGAAAGTTAACAGGAGCTGCGGCTGTCCTGACACTTGTTTTTATGGTTGCGGCACTGTTCCGTTTTCAAGGGGAGGAGATGTCCGAGCCAGGGCAGCAGCAGGTTGTGTATGATCTGGATGAGGGATGGAACCTGGTCTCTCTTCCGGCGAGCAAGGACGTGCCGGAGATGACACCGCTTGTCCGGGAAGCGCTGTCATCAGGCACTTCTCAGACGGTAGATCTGCCGTATCGCGCGGGCGGGGAAGTGCTTGTCTTTCAGAGCACATTGTCGCACGACTTTGCCGGTATGACACTGGTTTTCTCCTCCGCAGGGGCGGCTGTCCGCGTCCTGTTGGACGGGGAAGTCCTCTTTGAGTACGGACTGGATGCGGCAGCGGATCAGACGGCTGGCAGCAGCGATTACTATGTGAACATGCCGTCCTACTTTGAGCGCGGTGAACTGTGGATCGAGCTGATCGCGTCCGATCCCGGCACGGCGGCAGAGCTTGGAGCGGTTCAGATCGAAACGCGGGATATGATCATGGTCGGGCTCGTGGGGGGCAGTGTCGCGGATATCGGGTGCTGTCTTCTGATGCTGTTCATGGCGTTTGTCATGTTCATGCTAGCCCTGATACGGCGGTACACGTGCCAGCCGCAGAGGGGAGAAGTCTTTCTGGGATTGTCCGGGATCGCGGCGGGAGTATACTGTTTTATCAAAACAGATACGCTGGGCATATTTTATAATTGGTATGAGCCCTATGTGATGCAGGAGTATCTGGTCGTGCTGGTGCCGCTGTTTTTGGCGCTGTACCACGAGCACAATCTGCGGACGAGATATCCGCGACGCTTCTCGGCGCTGTTGGGCTGTGTGAGTGCCAATGCGCTGCTGCAGATCGCACTGCAGATGCTGGGTGTGCGGTATATGGAGGATATGGTGATCCTGTCTGCAGCCGCGATCAGTGTTGTCTGCGCGGCTGCCATGGTGAGCCTGATACAGTCCGGGTATGAGAATAAACGTCTGTATCTGCTGCTGCCCGTGTCAGCCCTGGCGGCACTGCTGTTGGGCGTGGCGGCGGAGAGTATCGCGCATGTGATCGGCGGAGGCATGTACGGCAGTATGGCGGGGCAGTACGGCATGACGATATACAGCGTCTCGATGGCAGCCCTGCACATCCTGCAGCTCTCAAAAGAATACCGGGAGAGTGCGGAGCACAGCGCGCGCCTTCTGGAGGAGAAGATCAAAGTGACAGAGCAGCAGAACGCGCAGCTCGCACTTGCCAAGAAAGACGCGGATGACGCCCGGCACGAGGCGCTTGCGGCAAATGAGGCGAAGGGAAGGTTTCTGGCAAACATGTCCCACGAGATCCGCACACCGATCAATGCGGTGCTCGGCATGGACGAGATGATCCTGCGCGAGACGAAAGAGCAGCAGGTCAAGGAGTACGCCATGGATATCTACACGGCAGGGCAGACGCTGCTGTCGCTGATCAATGATATCCTTGACTTCTCCAAGATCGAGTCCGGTAAGATGGAGATCGTGCCGATCGCGTATGATCTGAGCAGCATGATACACGACCTGGTGAACATGGCTGCACAGCGGGCGGCGCACAAGGATATCCGCTTGGAAGTGACAGTCGACCCGCAGATCCCATCGAGACTGTACGGCGACGATGTGCGCATACGGCAGGTACTGACCAATATACTGACCAATGCGGTCAAATACACGCATGAAGGAACGGTGTGGCTGCGGGTGCAGTGCCGCGGAGACGGCAGTACGGTCGTGCTCCTGTTCGAGGTGGAGGACACAGGCATCGGCATCAGACAGGCGGATCTGCCAAAGCTCTACACAGAGTTTGAGCGCATCGAGGAGGACAGGAACCGCAGCATTGAGGGCACCGGGCTTGGCATGAGCATCACGCTGCAGCTCCTTTCGCTGATGGGCAGCAGGCTGCAGGTCGAGAGCGAGTATGGAAAAGGGTCCAAATTCTATTTTGAGCTGGAACAGAAGATCGTCGACAGCACGCCGATCGGAAACTTTGAGTCGAGGATCCGGCAGATCGCGGAGGATTACGACTACCGTTCAAAGTTCTGTGCACCGGATGCAAAGATACTCGTCGTCGATGACAACGCCGCCAACCGCAAAGTGTTCCGGCACCTGTTAAAAGAAACATTTGTTCAGGTGACAGATGTGGAGAGCGGCATGGAGTGTCTCGAACTGGTACAAAAGAACCGTTACGACCTGATCTTTCTGGATCACATGATGCCCGATATGGACGGGGTGGAGACGCTGCACCGCATAAAGGAGCTTCCCGGCTGTCCCTGCAGGGACACACCCATCATCGTGTTGACTGCCAATGCAGTGTCGGGCGCAAAGGAGAACTATCTGTCCGAGGGATTTGACGATTTCCTCTCCAAGCCGATCGTGCCGGACAAGCTCGAGAATATGATCATCAGCAGGCTGCCAGAGAGTCTGTTGAAAGAGGCTGCCGCCGGCAGCAAGAAGACCGTGCCGCCGGCTGGGATAGGAGGACAGGTGGACGGTCCGGACACACTTCCCCAAGTGGACGGTCCGGACACGCTTCCCCAAGTGGACGGTCTCGACTGGCAGTACGCGTGGATGCACCTGCCGGATATGGAGCTGTTAGCGTACACAGTCAGGGAATTCTATGGTCAGATCGATCACAGTGCGGACAGGCTGGAAGCATTTTACAGCCATATCGCAGAGCCGGGGCAGACAGAGCAGTACCGGATCCAGGTGCACGCCATGAAGAGCCTCGCGGCGACCGTGGGGATTTTGCCGCTCTCCGGTGTCGCAAAACTGTTGGAGTATGCGGCGAAAGATGGTAATATAGAAGTGATAGTGTCTGTCACGCCCGTGTTCCTGCGCGAGTGGCGCAGCTATCGCGGGAAACTGCAGGGCGTCTTTGGCATAGAGGAGGCAGCAAAAAAGGAAGCTGCGGACAGCGCTGTCATACTGGCGCTCGTGGAAATGGTCCGTTTCAGCGTGCAGGAGATGGATATTGACGAGGCGGACCGGATCATGGCGCAGCTGCAGGGCTATGCATATCCTGACCGGATCGGCGGGAGTATACAGAAGCTCGCAGAGGCAGTGACCAGCCTCGATGTGGAGGCGGTGGAGGCGTGCGCTGCGGCTTTGGCAGAACAGCTGGCATACATAGAATAGAGAATCGAAGGAGAAGGAAATGAAAAAAATACTATTGATCGGAAAACTGAACAGTGTAGTGAAGGAGACAAACCAGTTTTTGTCACAATATTTCCATGTCCAGCTTTGTTCCGAGAACGCAAATGTTGCGGAGGGGATGCTAAAGATCGTGGATCCGGATCTGGTCCTGATCAGCCTGATCGGCGCCTACGGCATTGATACGTCCATATTTTATCTGCTGAGCGACCAGTACGCGCAGATCCCGGTGCTGACCATCGGCACGAAGGAGGAGAGCAGCAATTTCTTTAAATATTATGAGAACAGCCAGTTTGAGAACCTGATCCGCCCGGTCGAGAACACGACCATCATGGAAGCCGTGTGCAGGCGGCTTGGCGTGAGCGGGCAGGAGGTCGAGGAGGAGGCAGCGGCAGAGAAGAGCGAGCGCGCGGGAAAAAAGCGAATCCTGGTGGTGGACGACAACGGCACTATGCTAAGGACGATGAAGGCGATGCTCTCAGACCGCTATGAGGTTGCCGTGGCAGTCTCCGGCGCGCAGGCGATGACCTCCATCGGTAAGCAGCGCCCGGATCTGATCCTGCTCGACTATGAGATGCCTGTCTGTGACGGCAGAATGACGCTGGAGATGATCCGCGCCGACGAGGAGATGCGGGATATCCCGGTCATGTTTCTGACAGCCGTCAACGACCGGGAAAATATCGAGGCGGTGCTGCGGCTCAAACCTGCGGGATATTTTCTGAAACCGCCGGTGAAGGACAAGCTGACCGCGGAGATCGACAGGGTGCTCTACGGCGGGAAAGAAAAGTAAGGCAGTTAAAAGCCAGTGTTTTTCAGATACCAGCTATATCCTCTAAAGATCAGGCGCTGTGTCTGGCTGCCAAAAATCGGGGACAGCGTTTTCTGAAACCACTGGCGGGCAGCTGCCTCTTCTATGTCCCCGTTTTCGATCCTGGCATTCACATTGGACTGGATCATCATAAAATCGGTAAAAGATTCCAGACAAAAGGAGTATTCCATCTGCAGATCGATCTGATTGTCTAATGAAAATCCATACGGTGCAACATCCTCACTTTTCCATACAGATTCATTGCGGTATGGTTTCGGAAACTTGATGAGGTACTGACCATGCCACCAGTCTGTGTATGAGGGACTCCCGATCATTGTATCAGTAATTGCAAAATCATAGATTATCAGGTATGCATCAGTTCTCATCAGCCGATGAAGATTGGATAAAAACCGGTCTCTGTCGATCCACTGGATAGCGCCTGCCGCTGTGGCAATGTCAGCCCTCGCTTTTTCCAGCGAAAGGTTTTCTGCACTGCTGACAAGATAAGAGATATCTTTATCCTGTTTGCACACTTCCCTCGCGACACGGATCATCTCGGGAGAGATATCTGTGCCGATCACGTTAGTGCAGATTGCTTTCAATGCTTTGGTCGAAAGACCGGAACCACACCCGATATCAAGACCCAATTCGTAGTGCTGTCCGTTGGTATCACGCTGGAATCTCTCGATGACCAGTCTGTGCAGGAAAGGTCTGTTTTGGTATCCCTGTGCGATGCGTTTTTGATCAAAATCGGTGTTTTTCATTAAGTTCATTCTCCTTGTCTTTTAGAGTGTTCTCTTCCCGCTACTTTGGCGAAAGCAGTACTTTGGCATCATATATCATGTATCTGATAAATAGTTGAAAAGATCAGTTCTACGCCCGCCGCCATGAGACCCGCAGTATAGTCCGCCTCATAAGTGTGCAGATATGCAAATTGCGGTATGACTTCCCGGGGCAGATACTGCATACAATATTCTTTTATGTCTGTCTCCGGCATGTTCCTGGTCAGATAGATCATGATCTGATGAGGGTTGATCATGGTGATGATCTGAACAGCGAGCCTGCCGATATAGTCTTGCATGTTGACGTTCTGGTAATCATTCAGTGCGATCTCACGGAATGTCCGTGTGCTGTCAAATAGATTAAAACCGATCTCTCCCTGAAATCCACAAAATCCACTGACGGGTGCACCGTTTACCAGACAGCTGCACCCAGGTCCATTTTCACCAATATGGATGCAGGCGATGTTTTCCCTGACGGAGTTATCAAAGCTTTTCTTTCCGAATCCCGAAATCAATGCGTTCATATTATTTAAGACTACTGCAGGAATATGAAATGTCTGGCGGATAATGTTTTGAAGTTCGCAGTTCTGTAACTTTTTGAATCCATCGATTAAAAATATTTTTCCCTTGTGAACGGCTCCGGGAACACCGACCGCAAACGATCTTATTTTGGGATTGCGGACGTAATGCTCTTGTGCAAACGACAGGATGGTCTGAATGGTGACATCGCCATCTACGACCTTTTCTGCGGCGTCTTTCTTTTCAAGAGCCATATTTGTGATGATGGCTTTTATCCGATTCGGCTCGATGATCATACATAAACTGTGCGCATACTCTTTGTCCAGCTGGTATTCGTATGCTTTTCTGCCACCGGTATCATTGCGCTTCCCGCTCAATGTATGAATCACATTTTCAGCTACAAGTTCATCTACGATCTTGCTTGTTGTAGGAAAACTCAGCTTGGTATTTCTGGAAATGTCCTGCTTGGTGTAGATATCAAAATCATTTATCGACTGTATGATACTATATCTGTTTAGATTTTTTGCTATACTTGAAAATGCCATATCGCAACACTCCAATATTTAATGTATTTTTAAAACTATTTAAATAATAGACCATCTTAGGTTTATTGTCAACACTAATATTCTAGAGCGTGTTTGATAAATCATTCCCGCCATCTATATAACAACGCCATAGCGTCGTATTCACCACTTTGCGCGATATTTGCGTCAAATTCAGTCGACGTAGCCCGCTACGACTCCTTCATTTGGCACATCATCTGTAAGATGATTTAATCTCCCACAAACTGTGCCGTACATCTGACAGAAAGCATTTTTCAAACACGCTCTAGTGCTCCATCCAGACAGAAA
>CAJUQU010000093.1 GCA_910588595.1 uncultured Lachnospiraceae bacterium
TGTGAAGTGTGCGGAATCGAAGAAACAGAGCGAAGTGAAGAAAACAAAGAAGTAATTGCCTGCGAAGTGTGCGTAGCTGAAAAAACAAATTGTAGCGAAACGTATCAGGCTGTCGATGAGCCGGACGAAGATAATGCCTGCGAGAGCGACCTTTTGCGGGCACTGCAGCGAAAGGTAGAACAATTAAAGAGTGATACTCCGAATCTGTGGAAAAGCGACGATGTTCCTCACGATGGATGGACATGTTCTGGGATAGAAGATCTGGGCGCACCGGTCGGGATCTGTGAAATGTGCGGCTATCAGATCATACGGTATGCACATCACATGGAGCACCCCCGATACCACAGCCTGACGGCAGGCTGTGTCTGCGCGGGAAGGATGGAAGGTGACATCGAGGCGGCAAAACGGCGCGAAGCAGACTACAAAAACAGGGAGTCGAGGCGTGCCAGTTTTTTCAAAAAGAAGTGGAAACACTCTAAAAAGGGAAATGAATACCTGAAAACGGACGGGCATGTGATCGTGCTCTGCCAGCTTGAACGGACGGGGAATCAGTGGAAGTATGCGATCGACAATACATTTTGCAAAACCTTATATCCAAACAGGGACACAGCGGCAGCTGCAGTTTTTGATGCGCTGGAGGAAATGAGGGGGAGCAGGGAAAATGAGAGGAAGGTAGATCGCGGAATATAAAGAATGCACGAAGCAGGGGGTGGGCGGGAATGATTTTTCAAACACGCTCTAGTACTCCATCCGGTCAGAAATTAGAATCGTGAACCGCCTGTTTCGCACCATTGTGTCGTTAAAATTTCTAGACGATGCCACCGCATCGCCGTCGAAATTTTGCCTAGCACTGGCACGAATCATGCAGCCCACAAATCTAATTTCTGTCTGGATGGAGCACTAGTTGAAAAAGGGAGAGATAAATGATAAATAAGGATAGAGTGCTCGAGACAGCGCGGTTACGGATGCGCAATTTCCGTGAAAGCGATATCGGTCCGTGCTGGGAGAGCTGGGGACAGGACGAATCCCTTGGAAGATTTATCGTGTCATATCCGATGGGGGATATCCGGCAGATGAGGGATCTGGTGCAGGGATTTCTCACGAATACGGATGCGTGGGTGATCGAGGATAAAGGTTCTGAAAAGATTGTTGGCTATGTCACGGTAGATATACCGTACAGGCAGCTGGGCGTGGGTGAGATCGGCTATGTAATCGAAGAAAAATATCAGCGGCAAGGGTACGCATTTGAAGCGATCCACAGTATTCTGACAGAATATCTGGTTCATGAGGGACTCTATATGATCGAGGCAAAGTGCAACGAGACGAACCATGCATCCTTACATCTTTTAGAGAAAACAGGATTCCAGGTCGACGCCAGGCTTAGGGGCAGGAGAATGGATCTGCTGACTGGCGGGAGGAGTGCCTTGGTCGTTATGTCGATCACGCAAAAGGAGTTCAAATAGCTTTTATGCCATACAGATATCCCTTGCCCTTGCTGGGATTACCCTGGTAGGGGAGCGGCGCCAACCCTTGCTCACAGTTGAGTGCGCATTGTATCAGTTTTTTGGTCAGGTCGGGGACGTCCTCCCGCGACAGTGCCTCCTCGATCTCGACCCAGAGCACTTCGCTGTTCTCGTCATGGTCCGAGGTAGGTTCGCCGCAGATGTAGTCCGCCTGGAATGCAATGTACCAGTCCTGGGCGTTAAAGCGGATGCCGATGATGTTTTTGGGCTCCACGACGATGTTGGTCTCCTCGAGATACTCCCGCTTCACGGCTTCCTGCGGGGTCTCGCCGTGTTCGACGTAACCGCCGGGGACGATCAGTTTGCCCTTTCCGGAACCGTAGGTGTGTCTTGCCAGCAGGACTTTGTTGTCCTTGATGACGATTCCGGTCACGGATTGGCACCAGTTTGTGTTATTGTTTTCCATTTGGATCCCTCCTGTGTTTTTCGATTGATTTGATGCGGTATGTCTCAGTCTCGCTCTTTTTGATATGCGATCCGCGGTGTCCCGTCTTCGACATAGATACAGCCGCATTTGGTAAAACCGTATTTGTCGAGCAGATGCTGCATGATCCTGTTGTCCTCGTGTGTGTCGATCCGGATATCCTTAATGCCGATTGTTTCGAGTTGATCCTCACAAAAGGATAAAGCGGCCGCAAAGATGCCGCATGTCCGCCCGTTTCCCGCGATCCTGTGAATGGTTCCGTAGGGTTTGTCATTCAGCCAGGCGCCGTCTTCGATCACCTGGTATGTCGCGTCTGCGCCGGTTATGAGGGCGAAGACACCACAGATGTGCCCGCTGCTGGATATCACATAGGATTGTTTTTGGCGGATGTCCTCCCGGATCGTTTCCAGGGAGGGTCTATCATTTCCCCACTGTTTTGGATTCCCGGCAAGAGCCATCTGTCTGCGCGCATAGCAATAGATATCGCATATTGCGGGAAGATCATTGTCCGTGGCATGTCGGATCATCATAACTTGTCACCTGTTCCTGTACCTAAGGAACTGTAGAAAAATAACTGACGCATCTTGACTTGTCTATTTCTTCGATTATGCATATCAAAAAGCCTCGCCGTGGCCCGCTACGCCTACGTTTTTTGACAATTGCTTTAGCAATTTCACCTCGAAGAAATATCCTGCGCAAGTTGCATCGGTTATTTTCCTGCAGTTCCTAACTTGTCGAAAATGTTCCGTCTGCGATCATAACTGCGATCTTACAGAAAGACCTCACATCGTCCTCGGGTCCGTTGAGGATCCTTTTGTGCGCTTTGGAAATGGGATATATTTCGTTATTGTCTTTCTTCAAAGCCGGTGTTCCTTCCTTTAGATACCAGGCAAAGCCTTTTTCTTCCAGATGGGTTCTCAGCAGGGTTTCACCGAGATAGATCCCAAAATGAACAGCGATATTCCACAAAATGTCCGCACCGTCCTCGCCATCATAGCTGTCTAAGTTGTCATGATAGGATCCCAGGATTTCTTCCACTTTTTCGATACTTTGTTCTGAGTAGTCGAGTATGATATTTTTTTGTTTTGCATATGCAACTGCCCGGGCTGCTATTTCCGTATAATTGAGTTCCATAGAAATCCTCCTCGTGTTGAAATTTGCGGATAAAGTAACATGATTTTGATTTTGGTGCCTGATGTGATTGTTTATGTTTGTCCTAGAGCGTTTTATTACTGCTGTTTTTACGTTCTATGTTTTTCCTTCCATATAATATGCTGCTGTTTGCGTGTCTCATGTTTTGTCATGCCGTCTGTCTTGTGCTGGTAGTTGTCACATCTCCATCGCTTTTTGAGCCCCGCACGTCCGGCGTCAATGTCATACAGCCAGTATGCCTCATAGGGCGTCTGTGGGCGTAGGCTGCAATAGGGGCAGTCCGGATCGCTGCATGCCGTGTCCAGCCATTCCAGACAGGACATGCATGCCCATGCATCATATCTGTCAAATTGTATCAGCGATTTTTCCCCACAGTTTGGGCAGACGGAATCCTCGGAAATGTAACCAAGCTGTGACCACTTCAATCTGCGCTTTCGGGATTTTAGGTAGTTTTTTCTGTTTCTCATGCTCATCACCGTGTTGAAATCTTAAATGCAAAGAATTTTTATTTATTAGTATTATAAGGGAGCGAGGGGGATTTTTCAATGAAAACTTAACGGATTGCAACAAGACAAAAAATAATTGGATGAAATGGAACAGTAGTGATATGATAAAAACAGAGCGCACTTAAAATTCAATCTTAAAATTCAATCTTAAAATTCAATAAAGAAACGAGAGCAGTTATGATAAAAACGATCTGTGCAGGGAGGGATGCATATGGAAAAAGATGCGTATTATTACTACATAGCAGCAAATGAATATTACAATAATGATCAGATAGAAGAAGCGATTCATTATTTTCTAAAGTCGCTGGATCTGAATTACCATTTTAAAACATACGAGCAATTATATTGGTGCTACAGCAGCTTGCAGCAACACGATTTAGCCAACTATTTTATCAAAAGAGCTTATGAAGAAAATGATCGAAATGATAAAGTGGCTTATTTGTACGCAAAGGTGTTGATCAACAAAAAACAATTACATAGTGCCCGTGAAATACTCTCGGCGATATTAAAACGGAACCCTGGCTACAAAAAAGCAGAACAAATATACTTGGAAATTATGACGTTATGATGATCAACCTACCGTTTGCTCCGTCACAGCGATATTGAAAATATATTACTGCAAAAGTAAAATATAGGTTGGAGAGAATGCGTAAAAAGATGACATCTAAAAACTTATGTGATAAGATTCAAATTGATCACAAAAGGACAAACCATGGTTTGAGAGGATAATTTATGAATGATACAGATGGCAAACCGCAGCAAAATATTAAAAAAATCATAAAAAGGTTTTTGACTGGAATCGCTGTAGTTTTACTTGTAATTGTTATAGGAGCGGCCGCTCTGTTTTGGAATGAATTGCGAACACTTTTCTCATTAGAAAAGATTGATGATTACGGTGCATATCAGATGACCTACTATGGTGATTATGGTTTTGATGAATTTTTAGAAGTCGGAGCATCGACCGATAGGGATATTGAAAAGTTTGTGACAAAAAGGCTGCTAAAAGGAATGCCTATAAAACTTGGTGTTACAGGGAATGGCTGTACTGCCTTTGTTACAAGAAATGAAAAAGGCGAAGTAATATATGGGCGAAACTTCGATTTTCTTTATGCGCCGTCATTACAATTATATACAGAGCCAAAGAATGGATATAAGTCAATTTCTACTGTAAATTTATCTTTTGCCGGATATTCACATAATTTTCTGCCCGAGGGTTCGATTTTTGATAAGTTTCTGACACTCGCAGCACCGTTTTTACCATTTGACGGTATGAATGAGAAAGGGGTGGCAATCGCATTATTAGCCGTACCTGAAGCCGACCCGCCATATGACAGTAATAAAATAACTTTGAATACGACAACTGCAATCCGATTAGTGTTGGACAATGCTGCAACGGTAGAAGAAGCGGTTGAACTACTCCGCAATTATAATATTTATTTTTCCGGAGATGTTGAATGTCATTATTTGATTGCAGATGCGAGTGGACATTCCGTTATTGTTGAATTTTATGACGATGAACTTCAAGTCATAGAGGCAGAAACAAATTATCAAATCGCAACTAATTTTATCGCATATAACGGTTTGAATATTGGCGAGGGTTTTACAGAGTTTGAAAGGTATCATGCGGTAGAAAAAGAGTTACTGGATAACAATAACATATTAAATGAGAATGATGCTATAGCACTTCTTGCTAAAGTTGGAGTGCAGGATGGAGAAGTTGATAAATTACAATGGTCTGTTGTTTATAATCTGACGACAGGGGATGTCCGTTTATTTATTCATAGAGATACAAGCAATATAACAGCGGCGAAATTGGAAATGAGTAATTGACGCTCCAGTCCGTGATCACCAGATTGGAGCTGTTATCGGATGCGATTTTCACAAGTTTGGATATTTTATGTGTATTTGGAACGGTAATACCTACACACTCCAAGGATTTTTTTCCGGATCTGGTTTTTCAATGTAAAGGTCAATGTCACCGGTACTGCTGCAGCGAGATTCGAGGGAACTGTCAAACTTTTGTGTTTTCGCAAATGGCTATCTACTGTGAGGATTGCAAAACGGAATGGAAAAACAGGGAAAATGTGGTACGGATAAAAATCAGAAAGCAATAATGCTATTTTATATAATCTGAGCAGAGCGACAATTGGGAGTTTGAATGTCGGGGTATATATTTGGCGAAGGAGATAAAACATGAAAAAAATGCTTGTAACAGGTGGAACTGTATTCGTTAGTAAATACATTGCTGAATATTATGTAGCCAATGGGTATGATGTTTATGTGCTCAACAGAAACAGCCGTGAGCAATCTGCTGGTGTAAAACTCATTGAAGCTGATAGGCATAATTTAGGTGATATTCTTAGAAATTATCATTTTAACGTTATTATTGATACTGCATACTGTTCTAAAGATATTGATTTGTTGCTTCATTCGCTTAGCAGTTATGATGATTACATATTGATCAGCTCAAGTGCCGTTTATCCGGAGTGGTGCAAACAACCTTTTGCAGAGGACAGCCAATTGGGTGCTAATAAGTATTGGGGGAAATACGGAACAGACAAAATTGAAGCGGAGCAGGCATTGCAGAAAAGAAATCCGAATGCATACATTATTAGACCACCATATTTGTATGGACCAATGAATAACGTGTACAGAGAAGCTTTTGTTTTTGATTGTGCTATGCAAGGAAGAGCGTTCTATTTGCCTCAAAACGGAGAAATGCAATTGCAGTTTTTCCATGTTAGGGACTTGTGCAAATTTATTGATTCATTACTAAGTTATCACCCAAAACAACTTATTTTTAATGTTGGTAATAAAGAAACGATCTCAATTCGTGAATGGGTTGAAATTTGCTATCGCATAGTTGGAAAAAAAGTTGAATTTGTAAATATAGATGGTGATATTGAACAGAGAAATTATTTTAGTTTTTATAATTATGAGTACTGCCTTGATGTGTCAAAACAATATGATTTGTTAAATGACACTATTTCATTAGAAGATGGGTTATGTGAATGCTTTGATTGGTACAAAGGTCACTCTGATCAAGTGAATAAAAAAGCTTATATAGATTATATTGATATAAATTTAGTTGCACAAAATGAGCATATCCCGTAGGCGTGTTCGATTCCAGTTTATCGGGGAAGATAACGGTCAAATAACTCCTTAAGTGGTAGCAGAGCGAGCCGCTCTTCTCAATCTCTAAAGAGGAAATATTTTAAGTGCAATCGCTTACAATCTGCGGGAAAAAATTTCACTGTGACTGTCATCTGTATTACAGAACTGCACAAGAAAAAACATTGATTTCATGTTGGTTTTTCGTCAAATCTTTTAAGTTTAAGAAAATTTTTAAAAAACTTTCAGTAATCCTTTACAATTATGAAAATATAAGATATAATCCATGTATACAACTTCACTAAATAACCTATTGCATGAAAAGGAGGACTTGAACTATGAAAAAGTTACACAAAAAGATTCTATGCACACTGCTTTCTGTAAGTATGCTGGCAGTTTTGACAGCGTGCGGCGGCAAGGACGACACAGCTAAAACTACCGACACATCGGCTTCGGTTTCCAAGGACGGTAGTGTAGCAGTGTTCTATTACACCTATGGCGATACATACATCTCCAGCGTTCGTGCGGCGTTAGATTCTGCACTTGACGGTGCAGGGATCAAGTATCAGGACTATGACAGCAACAACAGCCAGACAACGCAGTCTGAGCAGGTGACGACAGCGCTCACACAGGGCGCGACCGTACTTGTTGTCAATCTGGTAGACACAGGCTCTGACGATGCGGCAAAGAACATTATCACACAGGCAAACGGTGTCCCGGTTATTTTCTTCAACCGCTCTGTGAGCGAGGAGGCTGTGACAAGCTCCGACAAGTGTGTGTTTGTCGGCACGGACTATGAGATGGCTGGTCATATGCAGGGCGAGATGATCGGAAATTATCTGTTGGAGAACTACGACACACTGGATCTGAACGGTGATGGAACGATCTCTTATGTCATGTTCAAGGGTCAGGAAGGCAACGCCGAGGCAGATGCCCGCACGAAGTACGGTCAGGAGGATGCAGATGCGATCCTGACAGGAGCAGGCAAGCCGGCACTCAGTTTCTATGACGTGGCCAACACCAACAAGTACCTGGTTGACCAGACTGGATCATGGTCTTCCGCAGCGGCGACCGAGTACATGCAGACGATCATGTCCCAGTACAGCGAGGCGAACAACAACATGGTAGAGCTTGTCATTGCAAACAATGACGAGATGGCGATCGGTGCGGTTACGGCTCTGCAGAATGCAGGCTACAACAAAGACGGCGCTACAGTGATCCCGGTATTTGGCGTGGATGCTACAGATGCGGCAAAGGATGCGATCGAAGCAGGCTCCATGATCGGAACGATCAAACAGGATGCAGAAGGAATGGCAAATACGATCGCGAATATCACGGCGAACTTTATGGACGGCAAGGCAGCATTTGACGGCGTGGATTCTGCAAATGTAGTTGGAACATGGCGTGTCAATATTCCATATGCGACATACACAGGCAAGTGATTCATGAAATAAGTCATCGATGATGCAGCCGCGCCTCGGTGCGGCTGCGTTTTTATGCACACGGGCACCCAGAGGAAGAATGTCATCAAACCGATAAATCGGTTCGCTGACGGATGCCCGGCGCGCGAGGCGGCTTTAACTCAAACTTAAACAGGAGGTGAGAATGCGTATGCAGGAAACAAATGCTTCTGCAAGAGGCGGGGATCAGAATGTCCTTCTGAGAATGGAGGGGATCTGCAAGGAATTTCCTGGCGTGAAGGCGCTTGACAACGTTTCCCTGACCGTGAAAGCGGGGACGGTCCACGCGCTGATGGGAGAGAACGGAGCGGGCAAGTCCACGCTGATGAAATGTCTCTTTGGCGTCTATTCCAAGGACAGCGGCGACATTTTCCTTGAGGGGAGAAAGGTGGAGTTTAGAAACTCCAAGGAGGCGCTCGAGAACGGTGTGGCGATGGTGCATCAGGAGCTGAACCAGGCGCTCAAGCGCAACGTCATGGACAACATGTGGCTGGGGCGTTTTCCCAGGATTGCGAGCTGGTGTCCGCTCACCAGTGAGAAAAAGATGTACGACGAGACGAAGAAGCTCTTTGATGACCTGGAGATCAGCGTGGATCCCAGGCGGGTGATGAGCACCATGCCCGTGTCGCAGCGGCAGATGGTGGAGATTGCCAAGGCGGTGTCCTACCAGTCCAGGATCATTGTGTTCGATGAGCCGACTTCATCCCTGACAGAGGAAGAGGTAGAACATCTGTTTAGAATCATCAATATGCTGCGTGACCGCGGCTGTGGCATCATCTATATCTCCCACAAAATGGAAGAGATCCTGCGCATTTCCGATGAAGTGACCATCATGCGTGACGGGCAGTGGATCGCGACCCGCGAGGCGAAGACGCTCACCATGAACGAGATCATCAAGCTGATGGTCGGACGCGAGCTGACAAACCGCTATCCCGAGAAGGACAACGTGGTTGGCGAGCCGTTTCTGGAGGTCAAGTCACTCACGGCAATGTACTCCAAGCTCAAGGATGTCTCCTTTGTCGCGAAGAAGGGCGAGGTGCTGGGTGTCGCAGGTCTGGACAGCTCGGGGCGCACGGAGCTGCTGGAAAATATCTTCGGCATCGCAACCCGCAAGGGCGGTGAGATCTACCTGCACGGAAAAAGGGTAATGAACCGCAATGCGCGGGAGTCGATCGCAAACAAGTTTGCCCTGCTGACGGAGGAGCGCCGCGCGACCGGAATATTTGCGATCCGTGATATCCAGGCAAACACGACAATATCAAGTCTGCGCAAATATCACTATAAAGGGTTTCCGCTTCTGAACGACAAGAAGCTTTCCGAGGTCACGGAGTGGGGCATCAATGCCATGCGCACAAAGACACCGACCCAGAAGACGCAGATCCGTTCGCTGTCGGGCGGCAACCAGCAGAAGGTCATCCTGGCGCGCTGGCTGCTGACAGACCCGGAGGTGCTGCTGCTCGACGAGCCGACGCGCGGGATCGACGTAGGTGCGAAGTACGAGATCTACCAGCTCATACTGAATCTGGCAAAGGAAGGCAAGACCGTCATCATGGTTTCCTCCGAGATGCCGGAACTTTTGGGCGTGTGTGACCGCATACTCGTCATGTCAGGCGGACAGCTTGCCGGTGAGGTAGACGCAAGGACGACAACGCAGGAGGAGATCATGACGCTGGCTGCAAAGTACGCGTGATCGATCCCTAAATTTTCTAACAGGCTTTCGACATCTCTTTGTGCATGATGCAGGGGAGAGTCTGGGAGGCTGTGCTATAGACAGGAGGTATGAACCGTGACTGAAAAAGATAAATTAAAAAAGGTGGGGGATATTCTGCTCAATAATGCCATGTATATCATTATTGCAGCTGCGGTCGTGTACATTGCGATCATGCGCCCTGCTTTCATAAAGCTTCCATCCATTGTGAACATATTGTCCCTCACGGCGGCAAAGCTGCCGATCGCGCTGGGGATCGGCGGCTGTATCGTGCTGACCGGAACAGATATTTCCGCAGGTCGTGTTGTCGGTCTGACAGCATGTATCTCGGCATCCCTGCTGACGACGGTCTTCAAGGTATTCCCGGATATGGCAAGTGCGGCACCGCTGCCCCTCGTTCTGCTGTTGGTCATCGGCGTGGGCGCACTGGTGGGATTTATAAATGGATTTAGTGTGGCGAAGTTCAAGCTGCATCCGTTTATCGTAACGCTGTCGACGCAGCTGATCGTGTACGGTATCATTCTGATGTATCTGATGCGCGGTGTCAACAACGGACAGACACTGAGCGGATTGTCTGAAAATTACCGTTCGTTCATCACCGGGACATTGTTTACCATCGGCGGTGTAGCTGTGCCAAAGTATGTGCTCTACTCCCTGATCCTGACGATCATCATGTGGGTGATCTGGAACAAGACGACTTTCGGGAAAAATATGTTTGCTGTCGGCTCGAACGAGGAGGCGGCGAACGTGTCGGGTGTCAACGTCATGCGCACCATCATCATGGTGTTCATGCTCGCGGGTATGATGTACGGTATCACTGGATTTCTGGACGGCGCGCGCATCGCATCGGCGAATGCGAACACCGGACTCAACTATGAGTGTGACGCGATCGCGGCGTGCGTGATCGGCGGCGTATCCTTTGTCGGCGGTATCGGACGCATCAGCGGTATCGTGGTGGGTGTTCTGCTCCTGCAGATCATCTTTACGGGGCTGAACTTCCTCTCCGTGGACGCCAACATGCTCTATATCATCAAGGGCTTGATCATCCTGATCGCCTGCGCGATCGACATGCGCAAGTATCTGGTCCGCAAGTAAGTATGGCGGGGCAGGATAAGAAGAATACACCCCCGCAGCGACAACTGCGGGGGTTGTATTCCAAAGTTAATATATCGGTCAGATCGCTCAATATCATTATCGTCGTGCTGGCGGCAGCTCTCGTGGTCTGCATGGCAGCAGGCGTTTCCAATGCCGGGTTCAGCGTCCGGTTTGACACCGTGGGCGGGACAACGGTGGAGAGCCAGAAGCGCATGTACGGTGAACTGATCGAAGCACCCGATCCGCCTGCGCGGGAGGGATATGTCTTCGATGGCTGGTATCTGGATCAGAACGCCACAAGACCGTGGGATCTTGAAAAAGATGTTGTCACGGAGTCGGTGACGCTGTACGCGGGGTGGCGGGCGCAGTGATCAGCCCAACAGGCTCAGCACGCCCTGGTTGGACTGGTTGCCCTGCGCGAGCATGGACTGACCGGCCTGCGAGAGGATGTTGGCGTTGGAGTACTTCACCATCTCCGCTGCCATGTCCGTATCGCGGATCTGACTCTCTGCGGACGTTGTGTTCTCCACCACGTTGTCGAGGTTGTTGATCGTGTGTTCCAGGCGGTTCTGGACTGCGCCGAGCAGTGAGCGCTGTGAGGACACCGTCGCGATCGCGTCGGCGATGGAGTCGATCGCGTAGGTTGCCGCAGCACCGGCGGAGTCCTTTACGTTCAACCCTCTGATGCCAAGTCCCGCCGTGTCGAGCGCCTTGATCCCGACACCGATCTTGTTTGTCATGTCTGCGTCGGCACCGACGTGGAGGCTGAAGTTCAGATCCTCCTTTACGTTGACCTGTCCTTTCTCGATCAGAAATGTGATCTTATCCCTGTAGTTGGTATTCTCGACCATGTTGATGACGCCGGCTGCCGTGTCAATGCTGATGGCGTACTCATAGGCTGCCTCCTTCACCTGGGCCTGAATATTATTATCCACATCTGTCAGATCGATCGCATCGTGGTCCGCCAACGCGTCTTTGCTTACCGCAGTGTCGGCGATCGCTGTGCCGTCGATGCCTTTTCCGGTTGAGTTTGTCAGCTGCATACCGGTGTCTTTGTTGATCTCTGCCGCTTTCGCATCTGTGCCGATATTGTTGGCAAGGATCAGTTCCTGGTAGATCATATCATACGCTTTCTGCGCCGTGATCACGTTGGCATTGGTATCATCAACACCGTTTGCGAGGTCGTCCCTGCGGACAGTGCCGTTCAGCACATCCTGCCCTGTCACGGGGTCTGCGGAATCCTTCATCGCGTAATAGTCCACACCCTTGTATACCGCATGGCTGCCCTCTGCGACTTTCTTGACGATATTCACTGTCTTGAGCATATTCTTGTCCGCATTTTCCGTGCCGGCGTCATCGACCACGGTGTACTGCACGCCGTCAAGGGTGATCTGTTCTCCGGCGCTCGCCAGACCGAGGGTTGCCTTGATATGGACATACAGTTCATCCGGGTTTGTCGCGGCATTGTCAAGGGCAGAAGCCTTCTCGTACTCGCCGATCGTGTAGGTCTTGCCCGCGATCCGCACGGTGTCGCCGACCTTCAAGGTGTTCATTGTGAAGGTTGCCTTTGTCGCCCCCTCTG
>CAJUQU010000094.1 GCA_910588595.1 uncultured Lachnospiraceae bacterium
ATCGATAAAAAATTTATAAACCGCCACTTTCCAAAATATTCTTCCATTATTATCTAAAGAACACACTTTTTGATATTTATTTTCCTTAATTTGTGTTAAACTAAAAAGTAAATCTGACAAAAAGGAGAACTTTCGTATGTCGATAAAAGCTGATCTACACATGCATACAAATTTTTCAGGGGACAGTGATGCCAAGATGGAAGATATGATACAGCGAGCCATCTCTCTGGGTCTGACGCACATCTGTATCACGGAGCACTATGATCCCGATTATGTCTACGCGCCGGACGAGCCCGCCCTATTTGACTTGAACACAGATTCTTATCTATATGAACTCCTGAAACTAAGGGAAAAATACAAAGAACAGATCTCAGTTGGTTTCGGCGTGGAGCTAGGTCTCCAACCCCATCTAAAACGCCAGCTTGCCGTATATTCCAAGTCTCACGACTTTGACTTTATCATCGGCTCCTCACATCTGTGCTGCCGAAAAGACCCTTACTACCCTGCTTTTTTTGAGGGTCGCAGCGCGGACGAGGCGCACCACGAATATTTCCAGGCTGTTCTGGAATGTGTGAAATCCCTTCCGTATTTTGATGTGTATGGTCATCTCGACTATGTGGTCCGCTATGGTCCAACGAAAAACGAACAGTATACCTACGCAAAACACGCTGATGTTTTTGACCGGATCCTGACACACCTGATCGAAAATGAAAAGGGGATCGAACTCAACACAAATGGCTTCCGCGCCGGGCTCGGACAGCCCAATCCGTGCGCAGATATCATGAGAAGATATCATGAACTCGGCGGCGAGATCGTCACGATCGGTTCCGACGCCCACACACCTGATGAGATCGCCTCGCACTTTGACGAAGCCTGTGACATACTGAAAGCCTGCGGGTTCCGATATTACTGCATTTTTCAGTCACGTATACCCGAATATTTCAAACTGTAAGAACATTTGGTCAGCAACTTTTTGTGAGGCAGCCATGATATCCACGAAAAACAAGCGCAAAATAGAATATGAAGGAATCTCATATTATTGGTATGTGCGGATAAATGACCGCGGTCACAGAGTTCATATTATCTCCGTTGACAAAAAGGTTCATCTGGAGTATCCTTTCCTGGATACCGAGCTCCCTGTCACACCGCAGGATATCAAGAAGCATTTAAAGGAATATCACGATACCATCGGGACGATCAAATGATCGTCCCTCCGCCAAGAACATAATCATTTTGGTAAAATACAACTGCCTGCCCGGGTGTCACAGCCCTGACGGGCTTTTTGAAACTGCACCTTACCTGTCCATTCTGCATTTTCTCGATCACACATGCCTCGCCTGCGTGGGAATACCGGATCTTTGCAGTCACTTCCAATGGCTCTGCAATATCCTCAACTGCCATGAAATTCAGGTCATCACATACAAGCGAATCCGAATAAACGTCCTGCGCCTCACCGATCACAACCTCGTTGGTCTCCGGTCTGATCTCTGTCACAAACACGGGACGTCCCATTGCCAGGTTCAAGCCTTTTCGCTGCCCTACTGTATAATGTATGATCCCCTTATGCTGTCCTAAGATTTCACCTGCTGCCGTGACGAATTGCCCTGGTGCTGGTATCTTGTCTGCCCGCGCCTCCCTTCGGACCACCGCCGCGTAATCGTTATCTGGAACAAAGCAGATATCCTGGCTGTCAGGCTTTGCCGCCACAGGAAGATCCAGCCTCTGTGCGAGCTCCCTGATCTCATCCTTATCATGATCACCGACTGGCATCAGCGTGTGCGCAAGCTGGTATTGTGTGAGATTGTATAGGGCGTACGTCTGATCCTTTTTTGCCGTAACAGATTTGCGCACTGCATACCTGTTGTTATCGAGTTGTATAATGCGAGCGTAATGTCCCGTTGCAATATAGTCTGCCCCGATCTCCATGCTCCGCCTAAGGAGTGCTTCCCACTTCACATATCTGTTGCAAAGGATGCAGGGATTGGGCGTCCTTCCCCGCAGATATTCCTCCACAAACGGATCGATCACACATTCACGAAACTCACGCTTAAAATTTAGTACATAATGCGGTATGCCAATTTTCTCTGCCACACGCCTGGCATCTTCCACGGCACTCAACCCGCAGCAGCCACCATTTTCCTCTATCTGATCCTGATCCTCATCCTGCCAGATCTGCATAGTGATGCCTATGACATCATACCCTTGTTCCTTCAACAAGTATGCTGCCACCGACGAATCCACTCCACCTGACATCCCTACAGCAACCTTCTTTCCCATAAACATCCCTTCCTGCCGCAGCCGTCCGTTTTCTGTGATACTCACATGTACTTCCTATGTAACGCGGATCACGCTTTTGCCAGCAGTCCCTGCATATCCGCCTTTGCAGCCTCCAGCTCTGCCTGTGGGAGAGAACTGCTTTGCGCAAAACAATCCATGAAGCGCTTTTGCCAGACCGAATTCCCCAATTGACCAAACAGGTTAGACAGCTCTTCGTAGCTGGCATAGTAGGAGGCATCCTTCTCCAGTACAGAGAAATAGTATTCCGCTGCCTTGTCGAGCTCTCCCATATCCCAGTGGAAACCACCCAGATCATGCCGAACCTCCAGACTTTCCGGCTCTTCCTGCAGCGCCTTGTGATACAGTGCAAAACCGGTGTTAGGCTCCTGCCTGATACAGTATGTGGCAGCTGCCTGACACAGAACATGAGCTTTCTGATCACAATCGCTGCACTGGTATGCCTGCAAAAACATATCCCCTGCAAGCTCCATTTCACGAAGCCGCCAGAATACCTCGCCCGCTGTACAATAGAGCTCCCAGTGTTCATCGGCATTCCGATTTTGCTCCAGCCCCTCTATCACACACGCCGCTGCAGACTCATAATCCTCTTGGACGGCATAAAAACCCACATCCTGCAGAATCCCCTCCAGCGGCATAAACTCCCGTTTAAAGATCTGCATCGGATGCTCGCTGTCCTGATTGCAGAACATCAGAACAAAACCCGGATATGACATGATCCCATAACCGTGTCTATCCCCAGCTATCCCCATAGGAGACTGATCCGGCGAAAAATGAAGCCCCTGGATCATCTTGATCGCCTCCGCCTTCGTCACCCCGCCGGACTCGTCATAAAAAACAGGTTCCTCCTCTGCACTGTTATGCTGCTTGTTCGATTTATCTCCCATATAAATTCCCTCCTTCATCCACAGTTCAATTTTCCCAATGCTATTATTTTATCATATGCACCCCTTGAATACCATAATATTTTATCCAAATTTGTATTCGATCGCATTTTACCTGTTCCTTAACTACTTATAGACATATTTGACAAATTTATCCATACATTTATAAAAAGTAAATCTGCCGGAGCTATCCTATGTATTCAAATCGATCCGCAAAACAGCTTCGTTCTTACCTGAATCCAAAATACTTAAAAAACCCTGTCATCGCTGGCACTTTTTTTCTCACCGCTGCCGGTATCGTCACGAAATTGATCGGATTTTTTTACCGGATATTCCTCTCGAGAATCTTTAATGAAGAAAGTCTTGGCGTCTTTGGACTCATCTCTCCTGTCATGATGCTCATGCATGCAGTGTGCGCCGCCGGCATCCAGAATGCCATCACCCGCTTTGTGGCTGCCTCCAAAAGGGAAAAATCCTCCGAGGCATACAGCTATCTCTTTACCGGAGTCGTGATCTCCCTGCTGCTCTCGGGCTCAATGGCTTATGTGATCTTTAATCAGGCGCCATTTATCGCGGTCAGCATCATCGGAGAGAGGCGGTGTATCCCGCTGCTTCGCATCAGCGCCCTGTCATTTCCGCTCGCCACGGTGCACTCCTGCATCAACGGTTTCTTCTATGGGCGGAAAAGGGCCGCGATCCCAGCGTGTTCCATGATCCTGGAACAATCCTGCCGCGTTCTCACTGTCTATATCTTATTTAAGTTATCTGTGCAGACAGGTTTAAACGTGTCGTTATCCTATATATGCATAGGACTTCTTGCCGGCGAATTTTCTTCGGCGCTTTTTTCGTGTTTCATGCTTGCGATCAAACCTGATCATTCAGACTTTTCCATGCGAAAATCCCTTTCCTGCCGCAAGGGTATCTCCATCGTATCACTGGCGCTGCCCATCAGCCTCAACAGAGTATGTATCAGCTTTATCTCAACCATAGAGACCATCCAGCTTCCCAAAATGCTCGTTTCCAGCGGTCTCGCCACTTCTGATGCCCTGTCTGTCTACGGCGTCTTCTCCGGAATGGCACTTCCGCTCATCATGTTCCCGAGTGCTTTCACCGGATCCGCTGCCTCGCTTCTGCTCCCGTCCGTATCGGAAGCGCAGGCGCAGGGCAACACAAAGAGGATCCAGAAAACGATCTATCTGACAATTGTGCTCTGCTTCTTACTCGGAGTCATGTGCTTCCTGTTTTTCTTTACTTTCGCTGAGATACTGGGCAAACTCCTTTTTGACAGCGGTATCGCGGCGAGCCAGATCCGTGCGCTCTCCTTTGTATGCCCCTTTCTGTATATGTCAGGCACACTCTCGAGTATCCTTCATGGACTTGGCAAAACCGGTATTACTTTCATTTTCAATATGTCAAGCATCCTTTTCCGGCTTGGCTTTGTATTTCTCGCAGTTCCTCTGATCGGTTTTTCAGGCTACATTTATGGCATCCTGATCAGCCAGATCCTATATGATTTTCTAATAATCCTTGCTTTAAGGCACTATTTGTTATATGATAAAAAATAGCGGCCAGCCTTATATGCGCTGTCCCTGAGGAACCGTTAAGTGATCAATCCTCAATCTGACCTGTCCAAATGTCCGCATGCGACATCAGAAAATCTCGACGTAAGGCAGTGCTCTTCATGTGATCCTCTAATCACGAGGTGATCTGCACCTGAATATTCGTACAGCATCAGATGAACAGGTTATTTAACAGTTCTTAAAATACGAAAGGAGCAAGACAATGAGTTTTGAATTTATAAAAAAACTGCCAACTCCTGATCAGATCAGGGCGGAATATCCTGTCCCTGACACGATGCAGGCGTTAAAGAAAAAGAGGGACCAGGCAATCAGCGACGTGCTGACCGGCAGATCAGACAAATTTCTGGTGATCATAGGTCCGTGTTCTGCAGACAACGAAGATGCCGTGTGTGAGTACGTATCAAGGCTTGCCAAAGTCAACGACAAAGTCAACGACAAATTGATCCTTATCCCGCGGGTATACACCAACAAACCGAGAACAACCGGTGATGGTTACAAGGGCATCGTACACCAGCCCGATCCTGAAAAGGGCACCGACTTCTTGAAAGGCATCATCGCGATGCGCAAAATGCAGCTGCGCGTCATGTCCGAATCTGAGCTGACCGCCGCCGACGAGATGCTCTACCCTGAAAACTGGGGGTATGTTTCCGATATCCTCTCCTATGTGGCGATCGGCGCCCGCTCTGTGGAGGATCAGCAGCACCGTCTCGTTGTCAGCGGCTTCGATGTGCCCGCCGGAATGAAAAATCCGACAAGCGGCGATTTCAGCGTCATGCTCAATTCCGTATACGCGGCACAGCATCCCCACCCGTTCATATACCGCGGCTGGGAAGTCAACACGACAGGAAATCCCCTCGCGCACACAATTCTGCGCGGCGCAGTGAACAAACACGGCAGCAATATCCCGAACTATCACTACGAAGACCTCATGCGCCTGCTGGAGAAGTACAACGAACGCGACCTGATCAATCCGGCGTGTATCATCGATGCAAACCACAGCAACTCCAACAAACAATTTAAAGAACAGATCCGTATCGTCCACGAGGTCATGCACTCCCGCAGAAACAGCGCAGAACTGGCAAATCTCGTCAAGGGCGTCATGGTTGAGAGTTATATCAAGGAAGGCAGCCAAAAGATCGGTGAACATATATACGGAAAATCAATCACTGATCCATGCCTTGGCTGGAAGGACACAGAGGATTTGATCTACAGGATCGCAGATTTTATCTGAACCCTGACATTTTCCTCCGCACGGATCTGCACATAAAAAACGCAAGCCGCAGGCTTGCGTTTTTTATGCAATCTTATCCTCTTGGATGCGCCTTGGCATACACTTCCCTGATGCGGTTGTGCGTCAGGTTCGTATATACCTGTGTCGTCGAAATATCGGAATGACCCAGCATTTCCTGAACACTCCTTAAATCTGCTCCATTCTCTACCAAATGCGCAGCAAAAGAATGGCGGAGCGTATGCGGTGTAATATCAGCCACAATACCGGCTTTCTTTGCATAATACTTGATCAGTTTCCAGAAACCTTGTCTACTCATCGGCTGTCCCGAACAGTTCACAAACAAAATCTCCGAGTGCAGATCAAACAGCATTACATCACGCGCTTTCTCAAGATAATTTGTCATTGCCTTCCTGGCAGCAGCACCGAACGGAATCACTCTCTCTCTGCTGCCGTCCCTGCAGATGATAAAGCCCATCTGCATATTCACATCGGAAACTTTTAGGGTAATCAGTTCCGTCACGCGGATTCCAGTCGCGTACAAAAGCTCTAACATAGCTTTATCGCGAATCTCTTTGGGAGTATCTCCCTTTGGCTGCTCTAGAAGCCATATAACCTCTTCCGGAGTCAGAATCTCAGGCATCTTCTTCTCAATCTTTGGAGCCTTCAACCCATCAGACACGTCTGTTTCCACAACGCCCTCTTTGCACAGATAGTGGAAGAAAGCTTTTATAGAAGCGACATTTCTGGATATGGTTGCAGCTGCAAAATGATTGTCACCTAAATACACAATATAGGATTTCAGGATGTCCGATGTGATCTCATTCACATCAACGATATCCCTTTCTTCTAAATACTGGCGCAGCTTACCTAAATCCCTCTTGTATGATAATTCAGTATTATTCGAAGTTTTCTTTATATTATGTAAATAAGAAATAAAATTATTAATTTCTTTTTCCATAAATTTTGAAAAACCTCCTCATAAAGATTTGATTTACCCCTTATGCCTACTCCTATTATATAATGTATTTTACATAAAATCAAATGTTTTTTCAGAAAATTTAAAATTATTTTAACCAATTATCAAAAAACTCTGTCCTTTTGTTCCAAATCGTACTCAATATGCTCATTTTCCTTTCTTCTTTAGTTGAAAAGTAACGTTATTTTTCTCATTATTTCGGGATTTATATACACTTCACACAATATTCCGGCGCAAAACATCAGGATGCCCAGAACAACAGTTTTGATCCTGTCCATTCTCTGACGATTTCTTTCACTTTTTACAGTCACCTCTTTATGACAACACTTTTTGTCGCCTGTCCAGTATCTGCGGAATATGATCAAAAAGAGAATGCAGTAAAATATTCCCTGCGGCAGGATCATGGAAAAGGTCAGTAAAATCCCCTTCACGCCATGCTGGTATACGATCGTGAAAATGATCAACCCCATCTCAAAACCGCACCACCCCATGATGGTATACGCCATCAGACCTCCCACGCTGCTCAGCGCACAGATCACACAGAACAGGAATTGTCTGAGGCGTACCCCGGCAACGTACTCAAAAAGCCCCAGCCGGTTCACCTCATAGTCCTGCATCAGCGCTAAGTGTTCACTGTTCAGCAGACTCTCCGCTCCAATATTTTGTCCACCTGTCAAATAAAAAAATACCATACCCACACAAAAACCTGTAAGGAATACAAGCACCCTGTTGTCGGGAATCGTATTTTTGTAATGAAGCTTTCTATAATCTATGTATGCATCCTGATCCAGTGCCCCCTGATGCACCTTCGGGGACACATTCTGTTCAGGTCGATCCGAGCCGGCATTGTTTATCGTCGTATTTATACTCTGTACTCCTGTGTCAAATCTGTTCATCCACCATTTCACCCATACATTTTATGTTTATTTCAATATATGAGTTTTTCGGTGTACATATTCATCGCAGATATCTATTTTTGTACGCCAAAATGGACGCGATCGTCTTGGCGTCCTCGATCGTTCCATCGTAGATCATCTTCTCGAGCTCCTCGATCGTATGAAGTTCTATATTGACAAATTCGTCCGCGTCGAGATGCTGTGCTGTCTTTGCAAGCTCTGTCGCCAGGTAAATATCTATCTTCTCATTGCAGAATGCCACTGTCGTGCGTATGGTTATCAACTTTTCGATCTTGCCGCAACGATATCCTGTCTCCTCTTCGAGTTCTCTCGCAGCCGCATCGATCGTAGGCTCATCGGGATTCAATCCCCCCGCCGGTATCTCGAGCGTAAACCTGTCAAGGGCATTTCTGTACTGCCTGACCATGACAAGTCTTCCGTCCGGGAGCACACCAACTGCCGCCGCCGCGCCGTTATGTCCGACAAAGTCATATATTTGCGTCTTTCCGTCAGGAAGGACTACCATGTCCTTATAATATTTTGTGATCGCACCTTCGCACTGAAGTTCCCGTTTGACACGGGTTATTTTCATATTTTCTTCGTTTTTCATATAAACCTCCATTTACTGTTCACAGATTAAATCCGGTTCCCCGAACAACAGGGCACCCATGTGCCGCCTTAGCAGTATATTCCCTCTGCACGGGACTGCGCGGTCGAGCAAGATATACTTCTCTTACTCGGGTTTTGTGTTCACTAAAAAACCGCCAAGGCTTGTGAACATACAAGCCTTGACGGTCAGCATTTTAAATTATTTCGCATACTCAACGACACGAGATTCCCTGATAACATTGATCTTGATCTGTCCCGGATATTCAAGCTCTGCTTCGATCTGCTTGGAAATATCACGCGCCAGCAATACCATGTCAGCATCATTAATCTGCTCAGGAACTACCATAACACGAACCTCTCTACCCGCCTGAATAGCAAAAGATTTATCGACACCTTTAAAATTGTTGGTTATTTCTTCCAGTTGTTTTAATCTGGTTGTATATGTTTCGAGCGTTTCACGCCTTGCTCCCGGTCTTGCAGCTGAAATCGTATCAGCAGCCTGTACCAGACAAGCAATCAGCGACTGTGCCTCCACATCACCGTGATGAGATTCAACAGCGTTGATAACAATGGGAGATTCCTTGTACTTTCTGCACAACTCAGCACCCAACTGTATGTGTGAACCTTCCATCTCATGATCTACCGCCTTGCCAATATCGTGCAGCAGACCGGCTCTCTTTGCCATCCTGACATCAAGCCCCATCTCAGCAGCAAGCAAGCCTGTGAGGTGAGCCACCTCAATCGAGTGCTTCAACGCGTTCTGACCATAGCTTGTTCGAAACTTCATCTTACCCAGAAGCTTTACAAGTTCTGGATGAATGCCATGTACGCCAACTTCCAGTGTTGCCGCCTCGCCTTCCTCCTTGATCATGACCTCGACTTCTCTCTGCGCTTTCTCGACCATCTCCTCGATCCTTGCCGGATGGATACGCCCATCAACGATCAGCTTCTCAAGCGCAATCCTTGCCACCTCTCTCCGAATCGGATCAAAGCCTGAAAGAATTACGGCTTCCGGCGTATCATCGATGATCAGTTCCACGCCCGTAAGCGTCTCCAAAGTTCTGATATTGCGCCCTTCCCTGCCGATGATCCTTCCCTTCATCTCATCATTGGGAAGCTGGACAACGGAGATCGTCGTCTCAGATACATGGTCCGCAGCACACTTTTGAATCGCTGTGACAACATACTCTTTTGCCTTCTTATCAGCTTCTTCTTTTGCCCTGCTTTCCAGCTCCTTGATCATCATTGCTGTCTCATGTTTTACTTCGTCTTCAACAATTTTTAATAAATGCTCTTTTGCCTGTTCAGAGGTTAATCCTGAAATTCGCTCCAGTTCCTGTATCCGCTCTTCGTTTAGTCTTGCAACAACTGCACTCTGCTTTGCGAGTTCTTCTTCACGCCTGACAAGACCGGCTTCCTTCTTCTCGATGGTTTCCGCTTTCTTGTCGATGCTTTCTTCTTTCTGCTGAACACGTCTCTCATAGCGCTGAGCTTCCGCCCTGCGCTCCTTGATCTCCTTGTCGAGCTCGTTCTTGGTCTTAATGGATTCTTCCTTAATCTCAAGAAGTCCCTCGCGCTTTTTCGTCTCAGCAGTCTTGAGAGCCTCATCGACAATCTCCCTCGCCTTGTCCTCTGCATTTCCAATCGTAGTCTCAACATTTTTCTTGTAATTTGAAAATGCGAAAAAACAGCCCGCTACACATATTGCAATAATGATCACTGCCTCTAATACGTATAGCATATACAGGAGCACCTCCTTATTAAATTTTCATTGTGCATCTGTTCAGCGCCTCCACCACTTTCTCCCCAACAAAGCCAGACACACTCTGTGATCTTGGCACTGAAATCTATAAAGTATTCAGAATAGTCACTTTATTGTATCTTTACAGATACTACAACATATTAATTTTACTCTTTTCACCTGGCGATGTCAAGCATTTATTTTTCCTGAATTTTTATCCTGAATTTCATCCCGAATTTCATTCCGGTCCCCAATCCCCATCGTTTCCGATCACCCTGTATATTTTGTCAAGTGCAAACCCTTTGCGGTACAGGAATCCGACAAGCTTCTGACATTCCTTGTAGGTCGCCTTCTGTCTGTCAAAATGTTTTTTCTCCAGAAGTTTATGGATCAATTCTTCCTCATTCGCAATGCTGTCCTCATCCATGCACTGCTCACATGCCTGCCTGATGGTATCCGTCGATATTCCTTTTCGGATCAGATCATTTTCAATCTGTCTTCTGCTCTTTGACTGACTCGCGTATTCAATATAGGATCTGGCATACCGCATATCGTCAACATAGCCATAGGAGATCACATATGCAACCGCCGCATCTATGATCTCTTCTGGATAACACCCCTGTTTTAATTTTGCCGCAAGCTGGTACTCTGTGTAGTCCCTGCTCTTTAACAGATTCATGCATCTGAGCTTTGCCCGCTTTAGCAGCACTTCACCCATGATCTCATCATATGTTTCCACCGGAAGCGCACTGTCCTTTTTGATCCCATACTTTCTCAGTTCGCTTTTGTATAGTGCAAAACGAATATCATCGTCAACGCAGACTTCAACTTTGGTCTTTGAAATCTCCACAATATCCGTGACGATCATTGCCCGCTGCCCGGCTGCCCGGCTGTCTCTGCGCTCTCCGCCTTATCCGCCGCGGATTTCACCGGTGATTTTGTCTTTCCTTTGCTCTCCGGCTTCTCGGCTGTCTCCGGCGCAGGCATGCCCCCCTGCAGTCCGAAGTGCTCGCGCACTTTATTTTCGATCTCTTTGCAGGTCTCGGGATTATCTTTCAGATACTGCTTGGCATTCTCACGCCCCTGTCCGATCTTGCTCCCGTCGTAGGCATACCATGCGCCGCTCTTCACGATGATATTCTGGGATGCGGCAAGGTCGAGGATATCACCCACCACAGAGATCCCCTCGCCGAACATGATGTCAAACTCTGCCTCCTTGAACGGCGGTGCGATCTTGTTCTTGACAACCTTGACCCTCGTCCTGTTGCCCGTCACCTCACCGCTCTGCTTGAGCGACTCGATCCTCCTGACGTCCAGGCGGACTGACGAGTAGAATTTCAATGCGCGCCCTCCCGTCGTCGTCTCCGGGTTTCCGAACATCACGCCGACTTTCTCGCGGAGCTGGTTGATAAAGACCACGACACAGTTGGATCTGTTGATGGCAGCCGTCAGCTTGCGCAGCGCCTGCGACATCAGACGCGCCTGCAGACCCACATGAGAGTCTCCCATATCCCCGTCGATCTCCGCCTTTGGAACGAGCGCCGCCACGGAGTCGACGACCACGATATCGATCGCGCCGGACCGCACCATCGTCTCTGTGATCTCGAGCGCCTGCTCGCCGTTGTCAGGCTGCGATATGTACAGATTATCCACATCGACACCGATATTTTTCGCATAGACCGGGTCGAGGGCATGCTCCGCGTCGATAAATCCGGCGATCCCGCCTCTCTTCTGCACTTCCGCGACCATGTGGAGCGTGACTGTCGTCTTACCGGAAGACTCCGGTCCATAGATCTCCACGATCCTTCCCTTGGGAATCCCTCCAAGTCCCAGTGCGATGTCAAGGCTCAGCGACCCCGTCGGGATCGTCTCCACGTTCATCTGCGCGCTGGGATCCCCCAGCTTCATGACTGCTCCCTTGCCATACTGCTTCTCGATCTGTGCCAGCGCGGCGTCCAATGCTTTGAGTTTTTCTTCTTTTTCCATGTGATTACTCCTTTTATCCTAGACTCCTGAAGTCTATTATTCAAACTTTAGAGCGTGCCTGGCAGCGCTCTAGAACGAATGTTTTAATCTATATATACTTTAAAACATCTGTTCGCAATTGTCAAGATGATTTTCAAATTTTTTTGAGAATAAATTCATTCGTTTGAATAACCTTATCATATGCAGGATGCCAAAACAAAGATCGGAAGAGCACACG
>CAJUQU010000095.1 GCA_910588595.1 uncultured Lachnospiraceae bacterium
CTGTCCGATATGTATTTTGTCCCCGTTTTTCTCCAGGATATCTGTCATATTTACAGCCATGACAACAGGGATCCCAAGCTCCATCAGCTGCATCGACAGATACAGGTTGCGCTCGATGTTCGTGCCATCCACAATGTTTAAGATCACGTCCGGTTTCTCGCTGATCAGATAATTTCTGGCGACAACCTCCTCCAGCGTGTACGGAGACAAGGAATAGATACCCGGGAGGTCAATGATCGCCACTTCCCTGTCTCCCTTCCACTTCCCCTCCTTTTTCTCAACCGTCACACCCGGCCAGTTTCCCACAAACTGGTTGGAACCGGTCAACGCGTTAAATAATGTTGTCTTGCCGCAGTTTGGATTCCCTGCAAGCGCTATTTTAACTGACATATCTTACTCCTTCCATTTATAGTTCGTTATTGCTTTTTATAACAATATGGTACTCGAATCCTCTGTTTGTATATGCTATTTTTTGTCATTTGGATCAAATTAAAATTAGTTATTGCTAACTATAAGTCAAAAAAAAATCATTCCACAACGATCATTTCCGCGTCAGCTTTCCTGAGCGACAGCTCATATCCTCTGACTGTGATCTCCACAGGATCCCCCAGCGGTGCCACCTTGCGAACAAAGACCTCCACACCCTTTGTGATGCCCATGTCCATGATCCTCCTCCTGACCGGTCCTTCACCTCCAATCCTGGACACACATGCCATCTGTCCGCACTTCACATCCTTCAATGTTCTCATTTTATCCTCCTTGTCTGCATCATTTTCAGGATTCTAACCGATTTCAGAGTATGACCCAAACAGGCTCTGTACTCTATCCGATCAGAAATCAGAGCAGTACGCTGCATGGCAGCTATACTGTGATCTTATTCGCCATATCCCTGCCGATCGCCACCCGGGAATCCTTCACATTGACGATCATGCTCCCGTTGATATCCGATACCACTGTAATGATCCCTCCTGCCACAAATCCGAGTTTCTCAAGAAACTGTCTCGTATCATCCTTCCCGCCGACCTTCTTGATCTCCAGCGCCTCACCGATATTCGCCATACTAAGCGGCATAGCTCCACCTCCTCTTCCTATTTTTGCCCTTAATGTCCTCGTAACTATTATTTTATACCGAAAAGAATTATTAAGAGCTTACTACAGTTAGTATATACTAATATATATTAGTTGTCAATACCGTCAATAAAAGTTTTGCTCTCCCCTCTCCATATACGCCCCTGTACAATCAAGCAGGGAAAACGCTTCCTACTCGCCGCGCCTGTGCGCCATATAGCGGCTTACTTCCTCTGCGCGAGGCTTCACATAAAGCCGGGGAGGCACTTCCCACGACTCTCCATCGCGAAATGTGCCTCCCCGGCTTTATGTGAATACTATATATCAAGTCCCTTGATCACTGATGCGAGTGTATCCGCCGACTGTCTCAGCTTCGCCTGCTCCTCCTCATTCAAAGAAATCGGAACTCTTGTCTGCACACCGTCCTCGCCCAGCACAGCCGGCATACTCAACGCGATACCATCGATGCCATGCTCCCCGTGGATCATCCGCGATATCGGCAGGATCGACCGCTCATTGCGCACGATCGACTCACAGATCCGCTTCACTGACATCGCGATGCCATAGTAGGTCGCACGCTTCTTGGAGATGATCTCGTAGGCACAGTTCTTGACTTCCTCCGCGATCCGCTCCATGGACTCCTCGTGCTGGAAATGCCCCCTCAGCTCACAGAAATCATTCAGCGGCACACCAGATACATTCGCACTGCTCCACGCGGCGATCTCACTGTCACCATGCTCGCCGATGATAAAAGCGTGCACACTCTTGCTGTCCACATCGAGATGCTCTCCAAGCTTATATTTGAGACGTGCACTGTCAAGCACTGTTCCGGATCCGATCACCCTGTCCTCCGGCATATTGCTGAGCTTGCATGCCACGTAAGTAAGGATATCAACTGGATTGGACACGATCAGCAGTATCCCCTGGTAATTTCTGGCGGCGATCTCCGGAATGATACTCTTGTAGATCCCCACATTCTTGTGTACCAGATCGAGCCTGGTCTCATCCGGTTTCTGGTTTGCGCCTGCTGTGATGATAACGATCGCTGCATCCACAATGTCATCGTAGCCGCCCGCATAGATATCCACATGCCCGATGAACGGAATGCCATGCGCCATATCAAGCGCCTCTCCCTCCGCCTTGTCGTGATCTGCATCGATCAGTACCATCTCCGAAAACAATCCGCTCTGCATCAGGCAGAATGCAGTCGCCGACCCCACAAAACCACACCCCACAACCGCAACCTTTCTGTTGTTGATCACTACATCTTTCATTTCTCGTCCTCCTTGTCCTCTATGCATTGAATGCTTTTCTGGTCTCAACTGTTGTCATACTATATTATATCGTTTCCATTTTTGCCAATATGATTCATCGCTTGAATCGCGCCCCGCCAAAATACGCTCTTTTACAATCAGATACTGAGTCATGGCGCGCTGACCTGCCTGACAGTGCATCGGCACCAACGGAAAAGAATATGTATTATATTATTATAGCACAAAGCCATTGGATGTCATGTGCCCCACCTTGTTTCCAAGTTCGTCACTGATCATCACCTCATAGCAGCAGGTATTCTTTCCCTCCTTGATCTTTCTCGCCTCCGCGATCAACCGATCTCCCTTCGCCTTCCCCAGAAAGCTGATCGAGGCAGTGAGCGATACCTGCGGGCTGTGATTCCAATTGGACGCCACAGCAAACGCAAAGTCCGCCAGCGTGAAGATCGCTCCTCCCATGACAGCTCCCAGTGCATTGCGGTGTTTGTCATCTAGCACCATGGAACACTTCGCATACCCTTCTCCAATCTCATCGATCACTGCCCCGTTTGCTGTCGCGAAACGGTCATGTGAAAACCTCTCCCGCACCTCGTCAAGCGCCATTTCTGTCTGTCTCTTCGTCTCCTCCATAATTCCTCCTATCACCGTGATATCCTTATCGGAAGCTCCCCTGCAGCATCAGCTCGCCGTGCACTCATGCACGTCCTTAGCGGCACATTTTGCAGGAACACCTTTCCCTTTTGCCCATGTGTACAATGAAAGCATGGCTCCAGACCATGCTTCCCTGCAAATCAATCTATCTCCTAATGCTTTTTGACTACCATTCCCAGTACACCCATGATGTAGGCGATCTCCCTGTCGACCATCTCTGTTGTAACCAACGACGTCAGCGCCAGGACCCTGAGCCCCTCAAAAGTATACAGGATATTGTGCGCTGCCTCGGCGGCATCCTCGCAGACCATCCACTCCTGTTCGATCCCCTCCGTGATCAGCCGTTCCAGCGCCGTCACAGACTTATCAAACTGCTTCTTTACCACATTGCTTTGACCGGAAGCTCTATTTTCGAACAAATATTCGTATTCGGCAGCCGCAAGATTTTCCTTTTTTCTTAAGATCGCCTTCTTCTGCCCGTCGAGATACATCAACATCCTCTCCCCCGGGGTAAAAACCTGATCTTCCACTCCTTCCAGCAAGGCATCGACACCTGCACACTCCTCCTCGAGCAGCGCCTCAAAGAGCTCTTTTGTGTTCGCAAAATACAAATACAGACCGCCCCGGCTGATACCACATGCCTCCACGATATCCTTCATCGTGACTGCCCTGTAGCCGTTTTTATGAAATACGCCCCTGGCTTTCTCCAATATGTACTTTCTTTTCTGTAGTGATTTGTCTCCCATGCCTGTGCTCCCTGATCTAATATTCCAACGGTCTTCTGATCTCCATCATTTCCTTCAATTTCAGCAAAAGTGCAAGGTACACACCGTTCTGGACACCTTCCGCCCAGACAGCCCCCTTCACTTCCCCCTTGAGAACATACTTGGACAAAATATCTCCCAAAACAGTTATCTCCTGCAGCGACGAGGCATTGATCACGCGAAGTTCATCCGCTGCCGTCTTGATGCGGTAGCGCGAAAATGTATACACATAATTCCTGTTGATAAAGTCTGTCTTCTTTGCTTCCCTGATAAAACTGAGCAGCGTCGAATCGTAGGTCGGAACCGCCATGGAACTCTTCTCGATCCCCTCTCCGCTGTAAACGCCCGATGCACATGTGCCGCTCTTCTCCTGAAGCCACGACAGGTACCGCATCAAACGCGCCACGTCATCTCTGTAACAAATGATAATCTCGTCTCTTGAAAGCTTCAAACTGTCCTGCATATGCGTTCCTCCCCTACATCTGATCACTGCAATTCTATATCCTATTCTAACATAAATCGCAAAAATGTACAGATTTTCTTTCCAAATTTTGTTTTTCGATAAACTTAATAAAATATTTATTGCCTATTTCTATTCCTTGCGGTTATTATATAACTACTGTAATTGCCGCTGATCATTACAGAATCTCTATTCAGGAGGATCATCATGACATTTCAGATATTTATAAAAACCCTGCTGCGCTTTATCCTAAAACCCCTGTCCTTTATCCCGGCACTGGTGATGATGTATATCATCTTTTCCTTCTCAGCCCAGGACGGCGCTGCCAGTGCCAGCTTAAGCTACAAGGTAACATACAAGGCTGTATCCATCGCTGACCAGGCACTCGATCTGGAGCTGACGGACCAACAGGTATCGCGCTGTATCCGCAAAATACACTATTATGTGCGAAAGCTTGCTCACTTCACGGAATACTTCCTGCTAGCGATCACCGTAGCTTTTCCTCTGTATGTGTACGGTATACGCGGTATCTGGCTGGTGATCACCGGGGGGATCCTCTGCGTCGGTTTTGCGGCGCTCGATGAACTGCACCAGCACTTTGTCAGCGGCCGCAGCTGTTCAGTGCGGGACGTAGTCATAGACAGCTGCGGCGCCCTGATCGGTATCCTGTTCGTGCGGATTATCGGATATATTGGCAGAAAAACAGTCTTTGAACCGCTGAGCACACACCGGTCATAATTGTTTTCCCCGTTCAGACGGATCTTATAATCCCTTGGTGACAAAGTTTATATATTCTGGCTAATATATTGTTATATTTTCGCAATATAGTTATAGATAAAAGACGTATTTCATTGTATAGTTATATTATGTTTAGCAGAGATGTTAGACTTGCTAATTAGCAATTCCGGAAGAATTCCCCTTTTACACAACAGGAAGCCTGAGTGATCAGGCTTCTTTGTTTTTATGCACACGGGCACCCAGCGATCCTTTCACTCTGCCTGTCCGTATTCCTCATTTCCTTTTTTCAACTGATACAGGTCAATTATTCTCTGTACACGCTGCCACACTACATTTTCCTGAAAAGGTTTTTGTATGTAATCGGCGACATCATAGGCACATGCCCTATGAATATTTTTGTCATTGACATTTGAACTGACCAGTATCACCGGCACTGTTTGAAGCGCTGTCTCCTTCATGTACTTCAACACTGCAAACCCGTCCCATTCCGGCATGACAATATCAAGCAGTACTGCTGCCGTCTCTTCACGTTTATCTTCCAGAGCCTCGATCGCATCCCTGCCGTCCTGGCACTCTACGATCTCATAATCTTCCTCAAAGATATTTTTTAAGACATATCGGTTGACAGCTTTGTCATCAACAATCAACATTATCGGTTTCTGAATCCGTGGTTTCTCTCTTCTCTTCATCTGTAACTCTCATCCCTCAAATGCCTGTTATACCATCACTTTTTATCTACTGCTTTCCTAAGTTTTGCCTTTAGTCTCTGCAGCGCATTGTCTGTCGACTTGAGATCTCTCGACAACACCCCTGCGATCTGGGAATAACTCATCCCAGTTATGTACAGGTCAAGAACCTGTTTCTCGAAACTGCTCAGCTCCTTCTCGATGATCGCCTCGATGTACGCCACATTCTCCCTGTCGATCATGAGCTGTTCCGGGTTTGTCTCCACCGCAGATGCGATCACATTGACAAGCTCCGTGCCGTTCCCGTCGCTCTCCGCCTCCGCCGTGTCAGCATAGAGCGAAATGTAGGTGTTGAGCGGCGTGTGCTTCTCCCTGCGCGATGCCTGCACTGCCTTGTACATCTGCCGCGATATACACAGATCTGCGAACGTATAGAAACTGGCATCCCGCCCCGGATCGTAGTCCCGCACAGCCTTAAAGAGCCCGATCATGCCCTCCTGAATCAGATCGTCGTTGTCCGCCCCCAGAATATACATGGATTTTGCCTTTTTGCGGACAAGGTTCTTGTACTTATCCATGATATAGTCCGTGATCTGGCGCTCACCGCCCCTCTGTCTGTCGATCAGCTCCTCGTCCGTAATCCCGTCATACATGTCTGACATATAAAACCTCCATGCCCCTCTTCGCAGCACATACCGCCCTGCTTCCCTATCCGGCAAACATACAGCCTGGCTATTTGTTTCCCCACGCGCCGCCAGCTCATTGAAAACGCTGTCTGACGATCTCGTACGCGAGGATGCCCGCCGCGACAGAGGCATTCAGGGAGTCAATGTCCCCCTTCATCGGGATCGATGCCACATAGTCACATTTCTCCTTCACAAGTCTGCCCACGCCGTCCCCCTCACTGCCGATGACCAGTCCGATCGGCCCTGTGAGGTCAAGATCGTACATCGCCGTGCCGTCCATGTCCGCACAGACAAACCAGAGCCCTTTCTTTTTGAGCTCCTCCATCGTCTTGCCAAGGTTTGTCACCCTCGCGACCGGCGTGTAGTTCAGCGCCCCCGCCGAAGTCCTCGCCACCGCCGCGGTCAGCCCCGCCGCCCGGTTCTTTGGGATGATGACGCCGTGCGCCCCCGCAAGGTTTGCCGTCCTGACAATGGCGCCCAGATTATGCGGATCCTCGATATTGTCCAGCAGAATGATGAACGGCGGCTCATCCTTTGCGCGTGCCGCGGCAAGGATATCCTCCACCTCCGCGTACTCGTACGCCGCCGCATACGCGATCACTCCCTGATGCTTTCCGGTCGCGCTGAGCTGGTCCAGCCGCTCCTTTGTCACAAACCGGATCATGGTATCGCGCTTTTTTGCCTCCCGCTTGATCGTCTGTATCGGTCCGTCCTGCGCACCGTCCAGCACAAAAAGCTTATCGATCGGCTTTCCCGCGCGAAGCGCCTCTATGACCGCATTTCTTCCCTCGATCACATTTTCCGTCCCGGCGTCCCCCGCCGGTTCCCTCTCTAATCCTTCATCTCTCATGCAGACTGCATCTTCCTTTCTATTGACCCACCAGCACTACCTGATCCCTCTTAGGGAAATGAATGTTCAATCCCATTTTCCAAAGTTTGAAATAACCCCGAAAAGGATTCTCCTGCTCTGTCTCAAGCATATGCCACCGCAGATAGTAGGACAGATGATAGCTGCAGCTGATGTGATACAGCGCCTCTGACATCATCTTGATATCCTCAAAACCCTCCCTGTAGGGCAGATCCCGACACCATTCCAATATATCCACATCCGGAACATCTGCTCCAATTTCACCATGCGCCCACGCCTGGTAAACCTTCTCCTCAAATTCCCGCCCATCCTGTCCAGTAAGAAACTCGATCCGTGACTCCTCGTCCAAGGGAGCCTCCTCGTCCAACTCCTCCACAAAAATACGGTTGATCGCCCTGATATAGATTCGGGCAGCGTCAATGGCAGCCTGCCTGTCCTCCCCCGAGAACCGGACATAAAAGTATGCAGCGTAAGCCGTCTGTCCGTTGGGCAGCTGAATCTCTGCCGTATCTCTGCTGGCATCATCGATCTCCAGCAAGCCCTGAAACATATCCAGCCCCGGCTTGCCATAGAGAGCAAAAACAGGACGCAGACGTTCCAGATTGCCGCCCCGTAGATCCTGGAACAGAAAGGGAGGCACTGCTTCCTGCTCCAGATCGTACTCGTGTTCTCCAAAAATATCCAGCAACACTTCGTCCTGTTCAATAACCTCTGTCCAACCGCCAGGAAGGTATTCACTACATTGTTCTATAGTCATAATAACACCCCTATGTATTTATTGAAAGTTACAACTCAACCTGCGCCGTCTCGATCGCCTGTCCGACAAGCCAGAGGATCCGCTCCGTGTCGTCCCGCAGAAAGAGATATCCGCAGAGCGCCTCAAACCCGGTCGCCCTGCGGTAATCCGCAAGGCTTGCGTTCTTCGCCGTCGAGTGCAGCTTTGTATTCTTACCGCGCCTGTAGATCTCCTGCTCCTCCTCCGTGAGATGCCCGTACACCGCATCGATCAGTTTCGCCTGCGTCTGTGCGCAGACGATCCTCGTCGTGTGCTTATGCAGCGTGTTGGCAGCCCGCTGTCCCCTCTCCACGATCAGTGTCCTGATGATGATCTCAAACACGGCATCTCCGATATAAGCCAGCGTGAGCGGCGAGTACGTCCTGATGTCCACCTCCCCGCCGCCGAACGTGCCGCGTATCTGCGCGAGCAGACCCGATCCGCCAGTACCCTTTATTGCGGTCTCTTCCCTATTCGCGCTTCCCGCGCTTCTGCTGTCCAGGTCTGCTGTCCCTATGCCTTCTTCCATTTCACACCCTCGCGCGTATCTTCCAGAACGATCCCTTTTTCGAGCAGCTCGTTCCTGATCGCGTCCGCCTTTGCAAAGTCTTTCTCCTTCTTTGCCGCCTTCCTCTCCTCGATCCTGGCGAGCACATAGCGCTCCAGCTCCGCGTCCACGCCGTTTTCTGCCTCCTTTGCGGCGTATGCCGTCGTCAGGTTCAGCGACAGCACCTCGTCAAAGCTCTCCGCCAGCGCATGCTTGGTCGCGTCTGACATATCGTCCTTGAGCATATCGTACATCACCGTGATCGCCATGGACGAGTTCAGATCATCGCACAGCGCCGCCTCGAACCTCGCCCTGTACTCGTCAAATTTTGCCCTGTCGATCCCGCCGTCCTTGTCGAGTGTCCCGATCTTCTTTACCAGCTTGTCGTATGCGGCACTCATGTTGTCGAGCACCTCGTACGAGAACTCGAGCGGCTTGCGGTAGTGCGACTGCAGACAGAAGAGACGGTATATGATCGGATCATATCCCTCCGACTCGAGCAGGGAGACTGTCAGGAAACCGCCCTTTGACTTGCTCATCTTGCCCGACTTGTCGTTCAGATGATGCACATGGAACCAGTAATTACACCACTTGTGTCCCAAATACGCCTCGCTCTGCGCGATCTCGTTCGTGTGGTGGGGGAAGATATTGTCCACGCCGCCGCAGTGGATATCCATGTACTCGCCGAGATGCTTCATGCTGATGCAGGAGCACTCGATGTGCCATCCCGGATAGCCCACGCCCCACGGACTGTCCCATTTCAACTCCTGATCGTCAAACTTGGACTTGGTGAACCACAGCACAAAATCACTCTTGTTGCGCTTGTTTTCGTCCTCGTCCACATCGTCGCGCACGCCGACAAGCAGTTCCTTCTCGCTCTGGCTGGAAAATACATAGTACTCGTCGAGCTTTGCGGTGTCGAAATAAATGTTTCCGCCGCTCTCGTACGCATAGCCCTTTTTGACCAGCGAATCGATCATATGGATGAACTCCGATATACAGTTCGTGGCAGGCTCCACCACGTCGGGCTTCCTGATATTTAATTTGGCGCAGTCATCAAAAAAGGCGTCTGTGTAGAATTCGGCGATCTCCATCACCGTCTTGTGCTCCCGCTTTGCACCCTTGAGCATCTTATCCTCGCCCGTGTCGGCATCGCTCGAGAGATGGCCCACATCCGTGATGTTCATGACGCGCCTGACATCATAGCCGACATAGCGGAGCGTCTTTTCCAGCAGATCCTCCATGATGTAGCTCCGCAGATTGCCGATATGCGCATAGTGGTACACGGTCGGTCCGCAGGTGTACATCGCCACTTTTCCGTCCTCATTGGGGACAAACGGCTCCACCTTCCTCGTCAGCGTATTGTAAAAGGACACTTTGTTCTCCATTTTTCCATAACCTCCCGAAATATGTATATTTGTGACAGCCCCTACTCGATCGGATCTCTCGCATCCAGCCCTTTTCCCAACTGCCTGATCTGCCGCTCCAGCTCCAGGATGCGGTTTGTCATCTCGCTGTTTGCATACTGCAGATTCCTGATATCCTCGCTCACGGGATCGGGAAGATCCACCTGGTTCAAATCCTCGCGCACAAGCTTCTGGTTGTTGCGGCGCACCACCCGTCCGGGCACACCGACCACCGTGCAGTTGGGGGGAACCTCCTCGATCACGACGCTCCCCGCCCCGATCTTGGAATTCTCGCCGACCTTGAAGGAACCGATGATCTTGGCGCCCGCGCTGATCATCACATTGTCACCGATCGTCGGATGGCGCTTCCCGTGTTCCTTGCCCGTGCCGCCGAGCGTCACGCCCTGGTACAGCGTGACGTTGTTGCCGACCACCGCCGTCTCCCCGATGATCACGCCGTTTCCATGGTCGATAAAAAAATTTTCTCCAATCTCCGCACCGGGATGTATCTCGATACCAGTCTTTCTGACAGCGCGCTGGGAGATCCACCTGGCGAGGAAAAAGTGTCCGCCCTTGTACAGCTGATGCGCCACCCGATAGTGCAGCATCACCTTAAAGCTCGGATACAGAAATACCTCCAAACTGGAATGGATCGCCGGATCGCGCTCCCTTATGACTCTTATCTCGTTTTTAATGTTCTTAATAAATCCCATCTTGTGCCTCCGTTGAGACTGTTCTGCTTACTTTAGATTATGTCGTGATCCGAAACTGTTTCTATGTTCACCGCCGTGTTGAGCGCGATCTCCATCATCTGCGTGAAGGAGTTCTGACGCTCCTCGGCGGTCGTCGCCTCACCCGTCACCAGACTGTCCGAGACCGTGAACATCGCAAGCGCGTTTTTCCCGCATCTCGCCGCATTCATGTACAGCGCCGCAGCTTCCATCTCCACGCAGAGCACGCCCATCTTCTGCCAGCCCTCGTTAGCCGCATCATCATCGTTGTAAAACACATCCGACGACAGGATATTCCCCACATGATAGCGCGCGCCCGCGCGTTCCGCCTGCGCGATCGCCTCCTTCAACAGCGCATAACTTGCGATCGGGGCAAACGTGCCGTTGAGCCCGTACTGACTCGCATAATTAGAGTTCGTACACGCTCCCATGCCAAACACGATGTCGCGGATCTTCACTTCCGCCTGCATAGCTCCGGTCGAGCCGATCCGCATGATATTGTCCACGTCAAAAAAGTGAAACAGCTCATATGAGTAGATCCCGATCGTAGGCATTCCCATACCGCTTGCCATGACGCTGATCTTCGTCCCCTTATAAGTACCTGTGTAGCCCTGTATACCCCGGATATTGTTGACGAGAACCGCATTCTCCAGAAAATTTTCAGCGATAAACTTTGACCGCAGCGGATCTCCGGGCATCAGCACAGTCTTTCCAAAAGCATCCTTCTCTGCATTGATATGAGGTGTTGTGACTAGTGACATACTGCATCCCTCCTGTTTTCTGATCTGTCAATAAATGTCGTCCAGCCATGCCGGACCTGCTAGGTATATACTATCAAATTTCGCATTCTGTTTCAACCGGATATGCCCAAAAAGAAACGCCGTCAGCTCGCCGATCGTGACTGTGACCTCCGGGCGCATGGACGCGTCATCCACGCCCCCTGTCCCCGGCTCCTCCACGCGCTCCATGCGGCTTCCCTTCTCGTCGATATACCATATGAAAAGACCGTCATTCTCCGCGATCACCGGATCATGGATCCGGATCGCGATCGTGATCTGACCATTCCCGGTGACATGCCCGAGCATTTCAGGCAGATTGACGATCCTTGCCATGAAAGCCGGACCTTTGCCCTCCGCCGCTTTTTCTGTCACGATGTAACATTTCCTGTCAAACGTCTGGTCGAACACCACCTCCCTGACGCTGTCAGCCCCGGTATCCGTGCAGGCAAAACACCCCTTGCGCACTCCGTTCTCCATGATCTGAAACAGATTTCCCCCGCTGCCCAGCAGTTTTGCCTGCTCAAGCTCACAATACGCCGCGCTCCTCACCATAAAAAAACCATACCCCCTGCACAGCCTCGCGTTGACGAAATGTGCGAGCGAGAGCAGCTCCCCCGGCGCGACCGCCTGCAGGGTCGTATCGGGCAGATCGAGCGATACCGTCTCTCCCCCCGCCGCCCGCCGCAGCATCTCCGCGGAGATCGTCTCTGTGTTCAGCGCGTAGCGCGGTCTGTCATAAATGTATTGAAAGCCGAAGCGCTCAAAGAAATCCGCCCCCGGCACCGTGTCGTCCGTTCCGCCCGGGTCCTCCACGAGACAGAGCGGCAGCCGCATCTGATCCTGGTATGTGAGCGCCCCCGTCATCAGATCCTCCCGGCGATGCACATCCCTGGC
>CAJUQU010000096.1 GCA_910588595.1 uncultured Lachnospiraceae bacterium
ACTGGAGTTCAGACGTGTGCTCTTCCGATCTTGAGGCTAAGGCACTCCACAGCGTGAGCGGGGATTATTTTGCCGTTGAGCGGTTTATGGAGCGGAGTCTGTGTGTCCAGTCGATGAAGGAGGCGCTGACTGAACTGACAAATTACGCAGGACCGCGCGGGGTGGAAGTGACGCTTGAGGATTTTGATGATATTAAGTCGCCGTGTTCACGGATGAATGAGCTGTTATGGTTTATGAGAAATGTGCCGGGACTAAAATGTACATTTGATATGGGAAATTTTGCATTCGGTTATGAGAATGTGATAGAGGCTTATGAGCTTCTAAAGAGGTATATCGTACATGTACACTGCAAGGACAGGGGAAGCGAGGGCAACGGCTTAAAGTCCGTTCCGACTGGAAGCGGATATATTCCGGTGGCACAGCTCGTCAGAAGGCTGAAAGAAGAGGATTATCGCGGTTATCTGTCAATTGAGCATTTTGGGGATCTGGACCAGCTGGCAAGCATAGAGCAGTCAGCACATTTCCTGAAAGCGATCATGTAAAAACGTGCAGCGATAAATATAGGATCAACGAGGAGGACAGGCCATTGGGAAAATATATTATGGCACTGGATGCCGGTACGACCAGCAACCGGTGTATCTTATTTAATGAAAAAGGGAGGATGTGCAGCGTCGCACAGAGAGAATTTACGCAGTATTTTCCACAGCCGGGATGGGTGGAACACGATGCGGACGAGATCTGGGCGAGCCAGCTGGGTGTTGCGGTCGAGGCGATGAACATGATCGGCGCCTCCGCGAAGGATATTGCCGCGATCGGCATTACAAACCAGCGGGAGACTGCGATCGTGTGGGACAAAAATACAGGCGTTCCTGTGTACCATGCAATCGTTTGGCAGTGCAGACGGACAGCACAAACGTGTGATGAACTGAAAGAAAAAGGACTTACAGAGAAATTGAAACGGAAGACGGGGCTTGTGATCGACGCCTATTTCTCAGCGACAAAGGTAAAATGGATACTTGACAATGTCCCGGGAGCAAGGCAGAAGGCTGAGGATGGAGAACTTTTGTTTGGCACGGTTGAGACATGGCTGATCTGGAAGCTCACAAAAGGTGCGGTGCATGTCACCGATTACTCCAACGCCTCCCGCACAATGCTCTTTAACATCAATACATTGGAGTGGGACAAGGAGATTCTTGCAGAACTGGATATACCCGCATCCATGCTTCCTGCGGTGAAGCCTTCGAGCTGTGTGTATGGGGAGGCGGATGCTTCCTTTCTCGGAGGGGCGATACCGATCGCGGGGGCAGCGGGAGATCAGCAGGCAGCATTGTTCGGACAGACATGCTTTACCGCAGGAGAAGCAAAAAATACTTATGGCACAGGTTGTTTTCTGCTCATGAATACCGGTGAAAAACCAGTGTTTTCTGACAACGGACTGGTGACAACGATCGCGTGGGGACTTGATGGAAAGGTGAATTATGCGCTGGAAGGTTCGATCTTTGTGGCGGGGGCGGCGATACAATGGCTGCGCGATGAGCTGAGGATCATCGATTCCGCCGAGGATTCGGAGTATATGGCAAGAAAGGTGGCGGACACGAATGGCTGTTATGTCGTGCCGGCATTTACAGGTCTGGGTGCTCCTTACTGGGATCAGTATGCGAGGGGGACGATCGTCGGGATCACGCGCGGTGTCAACAAATGCCATATTATCCGCGCTACGCTCGATTCCATAGCATATCAGGTCAATGACGTGCTTGCGGCGATGGAGGCGGATGCCAAGATCGCGATTCCCACACTGAAAGTGGACGGGGGTGCAAGTGCAAATGATTTTCTCATGCAGACACAGGCAGATATCGTCAACGTTCCAGTGATACGCCCGCAGTGTGTAGAGACCACTGCGATGGGAGCAGCTTACCTTGCAGGGCTCGCAGTGGGATACTGGATCGGCAGGGAAGAAGTCATGAAAAACTGGGCGAGCGATTGCGTGTTTGAGCCCTCGATCGGGGAAAATGACAGGGAAAAACGGATCCGGGGGTGGCATAAGGCAGTCAAATATGCCTATGGCTGGGCAAAGGAATCCTGACGCTCGGGCAGTGTATAAAAAAGGAACCCGATGGGTTCCTTTTTAGCTGATTACATATTGAAAAACTGTTTTACGCGTCCGCTCTGGTTTTCCATGTACTTGCGCTGCATCATGATACTGTACGTATTCAGGAGCTGATTTTTCTTGAGCTCTGTCACGCCTTTTCCATAATCTGTATCTTCGATGCGGCTGTGGGATGCTGTCAGGTTGTAGATCGCATTATTGCCATAAGCGATCGTGTGGTCTAACCTGTTGGATGCAGCACCGAGTGATGAGCGCTGTGCGGAAACTTTAGCCAGCGCATCAGCAATTGCGTCAAGTGCATTGGTGGCTGCCATTCCGGTCTTGTCAGCGACATTCAGTCCCTTGATACCGATACCCGCTGCGTTCAGCGCGTCGATATTGACGGAGATCTTGTTTGCCATGTCGGATTCTGCGCCCACCTGCAGCGAGGTGGAGAAGTTATTTGACTGGTCAACGCTTCCTTTGCTGATGACAAACTGTACTTTTGACGGATCATTGGGATCCACGGCTGCTGCGGAAGCCGTTGCGGCTTTCGTGGCACCGACACTGCTTGCTGCCGCAAGCTGTTCCTGGATCTTGGAGTATGCTGTATCTGCCGTGATCAGATTGGGATTGGTATCGTCCTCCTTGTCACCGATCGTGTAGTCTGTTCCGCCGATTGTGATCTTATCCCCCGCCTTTAGAGCGTCCATCGTGAAAGTGGCTGTTGAGCCGTTCTGCGTCAGGGTACCTTCAAGACCTGCATCGCGTGCGCTCACAGAGATGGAGCTTCTGCCGGAGCCGCCCTTCAACAGATAGGTCTCGTTAAATTTGGTGGTCGCCGACACGCGGTCGATCTCCTGAGTGAGCTGGTCGATCTCTGCCTGTATGGCACCTCTGTCTGATGTAGAATTAGTACCATTTGCTGCCTGTATGCTGAGTTCATTTACCCGCTGTAGCATGTCGGACACAGAACTCATCGCACCCTCTGCTACATTGAGCATATTCTGGGAAGTCTTTGCATTGTATACGCCTGCACTCAATCCGTTAGTCTGCTTTAAGAGCTTTTGAGCGATAGCGAGTCCCGCAGCATTATCTGCGGCGGAATTAATGCGTTTTCCACTGGATAGCTTCTGGAAAGAACGACCTAAGTTGCGGTTATTCTGCCTTGCTATATAAGACATAGGTGATATTCGCATTTTTATTTCCCCTTTCTTGTGAATTTTTGTTGAGGTAAATACCTACTTTTACAAATTAAGCATATCACATTCAGTTTTCGGGTGCAATAGCAAAGATGACAAATAACGCAGTGAAAAATGCTCCAGAGCGTGGAAAGATCGTTACAGTTCAGCCCGGTACTTCGCACTGCGCTGCGAAGTCGGTGAGAAAGCATAGCGGCTGAGATGCATCAGGCCACGGTACGCGGCTTTGGCATCCGCGAAGCGGTTTTTGCATGGCTTGATGCTTGTAACAGGAAACCGAAGACTGAACTGTTACGCAAGATCTGACGTATTTGCTAAAAAATATTGCGGAGTGCTGCCAAAAGGAATATGATTATCTGATAGAAAATATCTGTTTATTTTTCACGAAGGAGGAAGTTGATTTGGTAGACGGATCGATGGACAGTCAGGTGCTGGCTGCGGAAAAAAATGCGAATGCGGTGGCGAAAAAGAGATGGAATGCGATACACAGGGATTACGAACGGGCGCGGATCCAATATGACGACTGGCTGGAAACATTTGAGGATGCGATAGATGACTGCCGGACGCCGATCATAGATCTCGGATGCGGCAGCGGCAACGATACGCTGTATCTGATCGAGCGCGGAAAAAGGGTGATCGCCTGTGATTTCGCACAAAATGCGGTCCGTAATATACTTCGGAATTTCCCGGAGGTTGAGAAAGCAGTCTGTTTGGATATGACGGAGGGGCTGCCTTTTGAAAATGATCTCACAGATCTGATCATCTGTGATCTATCGCTTCATTATTTTACAGAGCGGAGGACGCTCTTGATCCTGGATGAGATCAAAAGAGTCCTCAGATCAAACGGGCTGCTTCTGTTCAGGGTGAATTCTGTGCGGGATGTCAATCATGGCGCCGGAAAGGGCAGAGCGGTGGAGCATCATTTGTACGAGACAGATGATGGAGGATATAAGAGATTTTTTGATGCGCATGATATAGAAAAGTTTTGGGGAGACTGGGATCAGGTATATCTCCAGGAAGAGACAATGCATCGGTATGAGCTGGATAAGATATTGTGGAAGGGGGCAGTGCGTGTGCGCGAGGAACCGGGCAGGCAGGGTTAAGGACTGCCCGAGCGCACGGTTTTTCTGTACAGCAGAGGTGACTTTTGATATTTTTTCTGAAATGCCCTGGTGAAGTAGGACTGGTTGTGGAAGCCGCAGTTTTCCATGATATCGATCACTTTGTTGTCGGTCTCCGACAGCTGTTTTGCGGCAAGTTGGAGGCGGTAATCTACAAGGTAAGCGTTAAAGCTCATGCCTGTCAGTTCACGGAACAATTTCATGAAATGACTTTCCGAGAAGCCGCACTGTTCCGCGGCTTTTTTGATGGAGATATCACAGTCATAAAATTTCTGCACATAGTAGAGCGCGTTTTTCAGTCTGCTGTAGGAGAGCTGTAGATGGCTGTTGTCGCTGGTGGCAGCAGTGCTGTGCAGGCTCATGTGGTGAAGGAGGAAGAAGAGACTGGATTTGATCATCAGCTCATGGGTGGTATAACTCTCTTTCCTGTGCTCTAGCAAGGGCAGGATGCAGGGAGTCACAGTCCGGTTGAAGCTGGTGCCGGCAGGGAAAAAACATTCCATGGTTCTCTCGCCGTTCAGAAAAGGAACGACATACTTGTCGTAGCAGGGATCATTTTCGGAGCCCTTGAAGAGAGCGGCGTGAAACAGGATGTTAAAGTACTCTCCGTCTTTCTGATCGCCCTGTTCGATGGAGTGGACAGCGTGGGGAAGGATGATGATCAGATCGCCGGCATGGAGCGAGTGCGCATTTCCCCATAGAGTGACCTGCATCTCTCCCTCCGTGCAGTAGATCAGCTCAAAATCGTCGTGCCAGTGCAGGGGGAACGAGCGGATCCATTCAGGGATACGTCCCTTGTAGACGCTGTAGGGAAATGTGATGGTTCCGTGAAGCTTTGTCTCGTGTATCGGCGTGGGTTCCATAGGATTCCTCCGGTTATAATGATCGTGGTTTGGGGTCTGCAGCCGCGGCAAAAAGCACCGGGCACTGCGTGTCACAGGTTGAGTTGTATTTTTATGCTCATAATAGGATTGTGTTAAAAATATAGGATTATACTGCAAGAATTATAGCATAGATAAGAGTAGAATGCAAGTGTAGGTGGGGTAAAAGCCGCCGAAAGAAACTGTGTGCCAGATCGTATGATCTTTCGCTTTTTCAGTTAGACGGTCTGGCACATCTGTATGGAAAGAATTTTAACACGCTCTAAGAACCTGTGAATAAGTGAAACATCTGGATGGAGGATGTAAATACGATGAAACCTTTTATGAAATTATATATACCGATCGCGCTGGAAACATTGTTCATGATGCTGGCGGGTATGGTGGACACGATCATGCTCTCGACAGTGGGGGACAGTGCTGTGGGGGCTGTGGGGACAGCAAATACATATATAGGCATTTTTATCATCATGTTTCATGTAGTGTCATCGGGCATGATCGCCGTGATGACGCAGTATATCGGGGCGAAGAGAGTTGGCGTTGCCTATCAGGCAAGACAGCTGGGGGCGGTTTTCAATGCGGTGATCGGCGTGGTGCTCTCTGTGTTTTTGTATATCTTTTCAGAGCGTTTTCTGGAGATCGTGGGAGTGGCGCCGCTTCTGATGGAGCATGCAAAGACATATCTGAGGATCGTGGGCGGAGCCTGTCTGCTGAATGCGCTGATCCCGATCTTTTCCAGCTACCTGAGGGCTTTCGGGCACACAAAACAGCCGCTGGCAGCGACGGTGATCGCAAATATTTTGAATCTGTGCCTGAATGCTGTATTTTTGTTTGTATTTCACTTCGGGGTGGCAGGTGTTGCGGCGGCAACAGTGATATCGAGGGTTGTGAATCTGGTGATCGTGATGATCGCCTCCAAGCTTCTGGTCAAGGCAAATGAGGATCCTGAACGGTTGAAAAACAGGGAGGTCTTTGCCCAGATCATCCGGGTGGGTCTGCCCTCCGCACTGGAGACTGCACTTTACAATGTGGCGATGACGCTGACGATCCGTTTCCTGAACCAGATGGACGAAAACGGTTTTCATGTGACGGCGAGGGCATACACGGCGCAGATCGCAAACTTTTCCTATTGTGCAGGCGCGGCTTTGGCGCAGGCGAACGCCATCATGACAGGCTGGCGCATCGGCAAGGGGGATTTTGAGGCGTGCGACCGGGGAACGAAGAAAGCGGCGGTTATCGGAATCTGTGTGGCGGCAGGGTTGGAGACTGCATTTGTGCTGGGATCGGATCATCTGATCCGGCTGTTTACGGATGATATGGAGATGATCACACTGGTGAGGACGCTCATGACGATCGACATCGCGCTCGAGGTGGGGCGCGTGACGAACCTGGTGTTTGGGCAGGCGCTCAAGACCAGCGGTGACGCCCTGTATACGACCATCATCGGTGTGGTCTTCATGTACGTCTGTATGGTGGGGGGAACATGGTTCTTTGGGATCCATCTGAATCTGCTGGCGGTGGGCGCGTACATAGGGCTTGCCGGCGATGAGTGCGTTCGCGCAGTATTTATGTTTCTGCGGTGGCAGTCGGGGAAGTGGCGGACGAAAGGGTTTATCAAGGCAGGGGGAGCAGAGTGATCCTGCTGAGTGCGAAAAACTAGTTTTTTGTGCAGGCACGCATCTGTTATCTGTTGTAAAATGATATTATTGTTGATATACTAAAAAATAGTTGATTGTTCAGAGCGCCTGATAAGAAGGCAAGATAAGGAGGAACTGCAAATGCAAAAATGGACAAGAGTGATGTATCAGCCAAACATTCCTTTGGGAGAGAACGGCGAGAAGGTGACGGCGTGCAAAGCGCATATCGCGCTCTCGAAGGAGGCGGCAAAGGAGGGCATGGTGCTCTTAAAGAATGACGGGGACCTGCTTCCGCTTGCCAGGGGGAGCAAAGTGGCTCTTTTCGGGAAGGCGGGCTTTGACTATGTGCGCGGCGGCGGTGGGAGCGGCGAAGTGACGGTTTCCTATGCCAGAAACCTGTACGAAGGCTTTTCGCTGTTGAAGGACAAGGTGAGTGTGTTCGAGGAACTCGCTGCGTTTTACCGCGACGATGTGAAAGCGCAGTATCAGAAGGGCAGTGTTCCCGGCATGACGGTCGAGCCGGAGGTTCCCGCGGAGCTGCTGAAAAAGGCAAGGATCTACACGGACACCGCGGTCATCTCGATCTGCCGTTTTTCCGGCGAGGGGTGGGACAGGAAGAGTATCGTGGACACCGAGAACAAAAACCTGTTCGCCAATGAGGACGCGATGGCGAGACGCTCGGCTGAGATTTTCGAGGAGGGGGATTTCAATCTGACACATGCGGAGCAGGCGATGGTGGAGGCTGTCAAGTCGGCTTTTGACAAGGTGATCGTTGTCATGAATGTCGGCGGCATGGTGGACTCCTGCTGGTTCCACGACGATGACAGGATCCAGTCTGTGCTGATGGCATGGCAGGGCGGCATCGAGGGAGGACTTGCGGCGGCGGAGCTTGTGATGGGCGACGGAAATCCCAGCGGAAAGCTCGTGGACACGTTTGCCCGCTCGCTCGCGGATTACCCGTCCACGGAGAGCTTCCACGAGTCGGAGCGCTTTGTGGATTATGTGGAGGATATCTATGTGGGATACCGCTATTTTGAGACGATCCCCGAGGCGTACCAGAAGGTCAACTACCCGTTCGGATACGGTCTGTCGTACACAGACTTCTCACTGACCGCAGGTGCGGCTTACGAGGAGGGCGGCAGGATCTACGTGCCGGTCGTGGTCACAAACGTCGGGAAGCGTGCCGGAAAAGAGGTGGTGCAGGCGTATTACGGCGCACCGCAGGGAAAGCTTGGCAAGCCGGCAAAGCAGCTCGCGGCATTCCGGAAGACACGGCTTTTGCAGACGGGGGAGAGCCAGAGTATCGTTCTGTCGTGGTGTGTCGACGATATGGCGTCGTATGACGATCTCGGAAAGATCAAAGAGTCTGCCTACATACTGGAAAAAGGGTCATACTGCTTCTTCGTGGGCGTGTCGGTGCGCGACGTGGTGGAACTGTCTTATCAGTATGAGGTCAAAGAGGACATCGTGGTGCAGCAGCTTTCGAGAAAGTGCGCGCCGTCCAGCCTGAAAAAGAGACTGCTTGCCGATGGAAGCTATGAGGAGCTGCCGCTCACAGCGCCCGTTGACACCGATGCCAATGAGCTTGTTCCGCTGACGGTCGAGGAGACGGACGGCTTTGCGCCTGCGGCGAGAGCGGGGAAACGCTATCATCTGTGGGCGAACACGGCAGCGCAGCAGCATCATTTCCTGCGGGAAGTGGCGGAGGGAAAGATCACGCTCGACGAGTTTGTGGCACAGCTGCCGGACGAGGATCTCGCACATCTGCTGGGAGGGCAGCCAAACACAGGTGTGGCAAATACCTTTGGCTGGGGCAATCTGCCCGACTACGGCGTACCGAGCGTGATGACGGCGGACGGACCGGCAGGTCTGCGCATCGCGCCGGAGTGCAGTGTGTACACCACCGCATGGCCCTGCGCGACGCAGCTGGCATGTTCATGGAATGCGGAGCTTGTGGAGCGTGTCGGTGAAGCCGGAGGCGCGGAGGTTAAGGAAAACAATATCGCGGTGTGGCTGACACCGGCTGTCAATATCCACAGAAGCCCTCTGTGCGGGCGGAATTTTGAGTATTACTCGGAGGATCCGTTCCTTGCCGGAAAGCTTGCAGCCGCGATGGTGCGCGGGATCCAGAGCAACCGCGTCGGCGCGTCAGTGAAACACTTTGCGCTCAACAACAAGGAGACGAACCGCAAGAACAGTGATTCGCGGGCGTCCGAGCGCGCGGTCAGGGAGATCTACTTAAAGGCGTTCGAGATTATCGTGAAGGAGGCAAAGCCGTGGTCGATCATGTCATCGTACAATATCGTGAACGGTCACAGAGCCTCTGAGAACAGGGAGCTGCTGGAGGATATCCTGCGCGGCGAGTGGGGATTTGACGGCATGGTGACGACAGACTGGTGGACGAACGGTGAGCACTACAAGGAAGTCAAGGCTGGAAATGATGTCAAGATGGCGCTCGGTTTCCCGGAGCGGCTGATGGAGGCTCTGGAGAAGGGGATCCTGAAACGGCAGGATATGGAGATCTGCGCGAAGCGGATCCTGGAGCTGATCTTGAAGCTGGATTGATGATCAGACCATTTTCTTGACAACCAGTATATAAAGTGATATATTTGTATCATATAGAGACAAATATATCACTTTATGGAGGTGTGCAATGAAAAGGGCAATGAAAAAGAAAGCGAAGATCCTGTTTGCTGCAGGTGTTGTCTGCGTACTGTTTTTGCTGGCGTCGATCGGGTATGCGGTGACGTACAATGAGTCGCGGCTGGTCGTGCCGATGGATCTTTCAGCGTATGAATTCACCATAAAAGATCTGCCGATGATCGTTTCCGTCACGCTGGTGACAGTGTATGTATGTGCGGCGGTTGTCGTGATCTCTGTCGCCGATCGGAAAAAGCCCGTCACGAGAAGAGTGGATCCCAGGCTGGGTTTTCTGGGCTTTTTGGGCTTTCTGGGCTTTCAGGGATTCCAGACTGGTCCTGCCGCGTTTGTGCGGTTCGCTTTTTTCGGATTTTTTGGATTTTTCTTTGAGGGTAAGATGTCAGGCATTCTTATGGATGAGCGGTATGTGGAAAACAGAACGAGGGCGCAGCTGAACGCGCACAAAGCGGCAGTGAACATCATCTTCGCCGGGCTGATCGTATTCGGCGGTTTCCTGGGGAATGTGGAGTATGCGCTGATCGCGTTTGAGATCGTCGTCGCATTTGCGGTCGCGATCGATATGTTTCTCGGTGAGTATCTGCTGTATCAATATGATCAGGATGATCAGGAGCGATAGCTGTTATGCAGCGGACGCTCTGTCAGGTGAAAAGAGGTATAGAGCGCCTGTCTCTGTGAAAGTGAGGAATGGGGCGTGCCGGATTTTGAATGCAGATTGAAGACATACAGGCAATTAAAACAGATGACGCAGGAGGAGCTGGCGGTCATGGTCGGGGTGCGCCGGGAGACGATCATGCGTCTGGAAAAAGCACAGTACAACCCGTCGCTAAAGCTCGCAGTCGATATCTCGAGAGCGGTCGGCGCGCCGATCGAGGAGATATTCATATTTCGATGATCACTGATGACTGTAGATAACAAAAGGACAGCTTCCGCTGTCCTTTTAAAGTTTTTGGTCGGTGTCGGAGGGAACGTACAGGACGAGATCCTTGATCTGACAGTCGAGTATGCGGCACAGATCATTCAGCGTTTTCGTGGATACGTCTCTGTTATGTTTTAGGCGGTGGAGTGTGCTGTTTGACATAGGGTGTTTATTGGTCAGGGAATACCAGCTCTCGTTTGACTTTTTCAGTGTTTCCCAAAACGGGGAGTAGACGATCATATCAAGTATCTCCTTTTCTTCATATTATTTAACTTTAGGATAAATTATATTCTGATACTTGAATATCTTCGCAAAAGAGAATATACTGTTAGGAACAGTGCGCATGAAACCATGTTTGTGGGTAGAAGGGCGTTTGATATTTGACGGAGACAGAGATAATAGGAATGTGAGTGACATTTTGGGGGGAGGTTTTTATGGAACAGATAACATATATTACAGACGAGGAGCGGGAAAAATGCCGTCGGGTCGCCGATGCGTTTTCAGAGATGTATGAACTGACAGATGTGGTGGTGATAGATACCGGAAAATATGGATTTGTAAAACTGCAATATTATAGAGAACCGCAGGGATTCGAGGTTATGACAACGTTTAAGGACAGCAAAATGTTGTTTGAATCACTGTGGCAGGACTGGTTTGAGGAACAGATTTTGATGGCAGTGCTCGGGACACCGATGGAGGAACTGGAATATGAGGAGATCTATGCATTGCTGCCCAAGGAGAAGCAGGACGAACTGATGGAGAAAAAAGCGTTTTTTGACAATTGTGCCAATAGCGTGCCGTAAGCATTTCAGAGCGATGCATCAGCATCGCTCTGGTTCAGGATATTCCACGCCGAACGTATCGACCGTAACCGTCTGCATCACTTGATCTTCCAGCGGTCTGTCGGAATAGTCGGTAGGTGTCTCGGCAATGCGGTTCACCACTTCCAACCCTTCAACCACTTTCCCAAACGCCGCATAAGCGCCGTCAAGATGCGGGCTTGTCTTGTGCATGATGAAGAACTGGCTCCCTGCGGAGTCGGGCATCATGCTTCTTGCCATCGAGAGCACGCCGGGCGTGTGTTTCAATTCGTTCTCAAAACCGTTCTGTGCAAACTCCCCGGCGATCGAGTAGCCTGGTCCGCCCGTTCCGGTGCCTTCGGGACAGCCGCCCTGGATCATGAAACCGTTGATGACTCTGTGGAAGATCAGACCGTTGTAGTAGCCTTTGTTCACCAGATAGATAAAATTGTTGACCGTATTTGGCGCGATCTCGGGATACAGTTCCGCCTTGATGAGATCGCCGTTTTTCATTTCAATCGTGACAATTGGATTCTGTGCCATAAAATGTCTCCTTTTCTTTTAACAGCCTCCCGGAATCTCCCTTGCATCTGCCATTGTGGCAGATCCGCGTACGCCTTATAAATTTGCGCACATCCGACAGAAATCTTCTCACAATATCAGGCACAAAGAGACTCCGAGAGTCTATTTTATGATCATTTATAAATATCCGATCGCTTTTCGCATACCAGATGCAAAAGGCTTCGAAAATCAATACCGACCTATTATACAATGAAATAGAAATAAATGGTAGACTTGTTCTCAAATTTGCTCATTAATTTTTCAAAAAATCGATCTCATCCGCATTGACAGACCAGCAGGTATTTTCATTGCAGAAGGTGTCTGTGTCAAGTGCGTATCACCCATATACAGAATAGAAAAAGACGTTGATCAGACGTGATCCCGATGGGATTAACAAATGAGTACT
>CAJUQU010000097.1 GCA_910588595.1 uncultured Lachnospiraceae bacterium
AGAAGGATATGTCGAAAATAGCAATCGTTACAGATAGTAACAGTGGTATCACACAGGATCAGGCGAAGGAAGTCGGTATACATGTACTGCCGATGCCTTTCATGATCGATGGGGAAACTTTTTATGAGGAAATCACACTCAGCCAGGATGAGTTTTATCAAAAACTTGCGCAGAATGCAGACATTTCCACCTCACAGCCATCGCCGGAATCTATCACACAGCTCTGGGATACGCTCCTGAAGGAAAATGATGAGATTGTCCATATCCCGATGTCTAGTGGATTGAGTGGTTCCTGTCAGACCGCGGTCATGCTGGCACAGGATTATGAGAATAAAGTCCATGTCGTAAATAACCAGCGCATCTCTGTCACGCAGAAGCAATCTGCGTTTGATGCCATGGAGCTTGCAAAAGAGGGGAAGAGCGGCAGTGAGATCAAGGATATACTGGAGGCAGATAAGTTTAATTCCAGCATCTATATCATGATAGATACCTTGTATTATCTGAAAAAGGGCGGCCGCATCACGCCGGCGGCAGCGGCGCTTGGAACCTTGTTACGGCTCAAACCGGTACTCCAGATACAGGGCGAAAAGCTCGATGCTTTCGCGAAAGCGCGGACTGTGACGCAGGCGAAATCCATCATGATCAACGCGATCAAGAATGATATCGAGAAGCGGTTTGGCGGACTTACGCCGGACAATCAGATTTATCTGGCTCTTGCCCACACGCAGAATGAGGAAGCAGTACAGGTTTTCAAGGAGGAGGTACATGCGCAGCTTCCTGACTATCCGATCGTGGCGGTCGATCCGCTGTCCTTAAGCGTATCCTGTCATATCGGTCCGGGCGCGTTGGCGGTGACTTGCTGCAAGAAGCTGAGATAGGTCTAAGGTCGGAAATACAGCAGATAGGATTACAGCAACTAAGCTGGCATTTGAACTTCAAATGCCAGCTTAGTTATTTCTTTTTCATCGAGAAGAGCAGCATTGCTATCATCAAGAAGTTTGTCTGATACAAAGTTTTTAAATAATTGAAAAATTGTGTATATTTTTCGAAAAACATACACAATATATTAACTTTTCTGAATATTACGCCAATCTAATAATATAGAAGAGTATTTATGTTGACCTGCGTCTTAAAGTAAATAGTAAACATATTTGTGTTTCCTGTAAGATTTTGTCACATGAAAAATTTTCAAGTTTTTATGGGGAGGTGATGTTAAAACAAAGGACAATTGACATGAAATATTTCGGGAAACATTATGAATAAGGATGTTTATAGTGCGGTGCAACATATGAGGATAAAAATATTCTGTTGTATGCAACATTCAGACAAGGAAGTTAAGGAGTGTGCAGATAATGATAATTCAACATAACATTTCAGCATTCAATGCAAACAGACAATTAAATATTGTTCAAAAAACGGGTTTAAAATTGGCGGAAAAACTTTCCAGCGGATATCGGATCAATCGTGCGGCGGATGATGCTGCAGGATTGAGTATATCGGAAAAAATGCGCAAACAGATTCGAGGACTTACCAAGGCTGGTGAAAATGTTGAGGATGGTATATCATTATGCCAAGTCGCTGACGGCGCGATGGCAGGAATGCATGACATGACAAACCGGATGAATGAATTATGCATACAGGCTGCGAATGGAACAAATTCAGCAGGCGACCGTTCTTATATTCAGCTGGAAATAGACAGCATTGTGGAGGAATTTGGCAGGATCATCAATACAACCCAATTTAATGAGGTTTACATTTTTAAGGGTGATGAGGCTTTTCAGGCATCGGCTGGAAGCGAGGTTGAGTATGCACCGATTGGTTCTGGTGCTTCTACTGGTATTGGAGCTGTAGACGGCATATCAGTATATCATGATGACAAATTACTAGACAGCGTAACCTTTGGCCCTGACTGGGTGCAAACCAGTCCTGACAGACTTAGTGCAGGAGAATACCGCAACTGTGCATGGATTGATTTCACAGACTTTACAGCAAGCTCGCGGGATCAATTCATCTCAAAACTAAATGGAGAGGGATTTGACTGGTCTTGTTGTTCCTGTGGTCCCCATGCCGGTATAAAGTTTGTATCAGGAGTATCTGCAGGCGCTAATAAGTCTGATGGGGATATTTCTTATAATCACATTTCTTTTTCAACATTATTCTCTGCAGATGAGCTTGTCAAGATAGATCTTAATAGTATATGGGATAAGTATCAGACTGGGAGCAGTTCACTGGGAGCAGTTCTTTGTGAAGCGATTATAGATGTCATAGATCATGTTACTGGTCAATTTTTAGGTTCCATGGGATGTTTTAATACTTCCTGTGCCTACAAACAGGGAACAGGCAAATTTTATATTATATATAATCAACATTTTCACCCAGACGGCGGCATGTCAACATTTCACACAGTACCAAGAAATGATGCAGGAATGCTAGATTATAAGTATAAGCCGGTCCCGCCCAAGGTCGGACAAATTACCACACAGCAACTCGCCATACATGCCGGATCAGATGCAGATGGAACAAACAAAGTGATTATGAAGATGCCGACATTTACCAATCAAAATCTGAAGATAAACAGTGTTAGTGTTCTCACGGAAGATCTCGCGACAAATTCTATTGATGTTCTTACAGATGTACTGCGGATGATTTCCTCAAGCAGAAGCCGCATCGGTGCATATCAGAACCGTCTGGAACATACAGCTTTGAATTTAGACAATATTGTCGAAAACACAACCGATTCAGAATCCAAAATCCGTGATACCAATATGGCAGATAAAATGGTACAGTATTCTAATATCAGCATACTGACACAAGCAGGACAATCCATGCTAAGTCAGGCAAATAACAGGACACAAAATATTTTGTCGCTGTTGAGTGCATGAGAGAAAACTTTACATACAATTCCATAGGAATTACGGGAGAAAAAAGCAGGCTTAAACACCTGCTTTTTTCTTAGTTGTTAGGGCTGGCCCTGTTTTCCATTATTCTGCCTTGCAAAATGATTTGAAGCCAGAGCAGGAGGAAAACGTTTCTGAAAGACTGGAAACAGGCGAAAAAGCCGCTAATGCACCAATACTGTACCCGGTAGAAAATGCAAGGCATGATTATACATTGGGGAATGGAGGGTTGAGAGTTGCGGCGACAATGGCTGACAAGCCTGTGCAGAGGGCATCGTTAAAAGAGAAGCTGGCGGCATACAAGGCACAGGTATCTGGAGCAGGGCAGATACAGAAAAAGAGAAAAGTAAGGAGGAAACACTGTAACAATCAAAAAAATCAAAATTCAACCATTGTCCGGGCTAACAATTATAAAACAAAACACCTGTTGGGAAATAAAATCATTTTGGCGCATATTCTGGTAAAGACGGTTGATGAGTTTAAGGGAATGAACCCGAAAGACGTGGAATCCTATATTGAAGGAGAGCCGTTTATCAGCGTGGTTCCGGTGGAGCCGGGGCTGACCAATGTGGAAAAAGAAGAAAACGGGCAGCGCATTGTCGGAATGAATACGGAAAATGCTGAGATCAACGAGGGTCTTATATCAAAAAGCGTGAGCCTGTACTGGCATAATCACAGTAACTAAATAACACAAGTGGTAAAGCAGTGATTTGTTTTTGTATAAGAAAACAATTTGCTGTTTTTTCTGTTTTCGGGAAGAGAAAGACAGTCATAACAGATTGTCTTTTTTTCGTGGTGCGCCCGGCGGCGCACGTTTCTAACCAGTGCAAGTCTGGAATCCGCCAGGTAGTGGGATGTGTAAATATAAGAACTTCCGTGGACATAGAAAAAGAGCAGAGGAATGGCTCTCGACTGTCAGGAAGCGGGAGCGGAAACTGTTTGCTCATTGGGATAGGATGTATTCGTATTGTTAAATGATAGGAGCCGTATGAAGGGAGACTTTCACGTACGGTTCTGTGAGAAGTTTGAGGTGAAATCCCTCTTACTTACTTGACTGAGAGGTCGGGATTTCTCAATTAAGAGAAATCCCTCCTACTCGATTTGCTGTTCTACGGGAGCGCTCTGTGCGTTCACGATATTGTATTCAGGGAGCATGTGCAGACCGTTCCAGATGTTGTTTATCTCCTTGCCATCAACGACGACCACATTATCCTCGATCGTCATCTTTCCATCACTGTACATACCATAATTCTGGTAATACTCAGAATCTAAAGTAACATATCCATTGCCTATTCCTCTGATCTTGCGTTTCCCCTCCTCTAGATACACAAACTGTCCCATGTGCTCCGGATCCTCATACCATCCGTTGAGCTCTGTATTAGGATTGCGCTCGTACTTGCCATATCCAAAATACATTTTGTGCTTTTCCTGTGCTTCCTGGTCAAGTGCGACTGCTTTGATCTCTGTATTGGGTGCATCCACCTGATAGATGAACCACAGACATGCGAAATTATCACTATTATACAGAGGAACACTGATCAGTTCGGGAACTTCATGTTTGACCGTCCGGTTATTTTTGATTTCGTGCAGAGGGATAAAGATCTCTTTGTAGATCCTCAGATTATAGGTCCAGTCATCGGCGGTCGTACCAGCATAGTACTGCGTTTCCTGTATGTTTTTTTCTATCTGCTGTGCCGACAGCACTGTATTGCCAGTAAACCTGTTGCGTACAGATGCCTCATCGTTGTAAGTCACAACAAGATTCTTGGGTACCATATTGATCTTATCCCCGGCCTTTGCACGCACGCAGATGTCGCCGTAATCGCCTGCAAGGTGTGTATCCTCTATCCCGATCGTGACATATCCATCAAATGGCATGATGAAGTAAGCATCTTCCTTTACGACCTGGCAGGAGACGGTCTTTACATCATCTGGAATACTCCCATCAGGCATCGCCATAGGCCAGTTGGAATGGGGGAGCATGTGATCGATGATGTATTGTCCGTTTACAGACAGTACATCTGACCCGTCTCCATTCCTCATCTCGACAGCCGTATCCTCATTCCAGTCAAACGTTTGATTTCCGATCCATCCCATCCAGTCAAACGGCTTCTGCGGGGAAGCCTGAGCGATGCTGCTCATGCTCCCTGCCAGTATGACTGCTGAGAGAGCGATACTCATAAATTGTTTTTTCATAGTATAGTCCCCCTTCACTCTGTAAAAAGAATCCTAAACCAGTGCTGCCGTGATGATCGCCATTGAGTACACTTCGATCGCATTGCAGCCGCGGGAGAGATCGTTGATGGGTTTGTTCAGCCCGAGAAGGATAGGACCGTACGCCTCGAAATTACCCATTCTCTGCGCAATCTTGTAGCCCATGTTTCCGGAGCTGAGATCCGGGAATATGAAAGTGTTGGCATGGCCTGCAACAGCGGACTTGGGACATTTTGTGCGGGCGACACGCGGAGATACAGCGGCATCAAACTGCAGTTCGCCCTCAATGGGTGTGAGTGGGAATTTTACTTTTGCCTTCGCGGCAGCGATCTGCATCTTTTCCACGTCGGGACCTTTGCCGGAGCCGAGTGTGGAGTAGCTCAAGAAGGCAACTTTCGGGTCCACGCCGAATATTTTTGCACATTCAATTGTCTCGCCGCAGATCTCGACAAGCTCATCCTCTGTCGGATTGATGTTGATCGCGCAGTCGCTCATGGCAAGCACCTCGTTCTCGCCTGTCGCACCGGGACGCACGAGGATGAAGCAGGAGGATACGATATTGTTGCCGGGCTTTGTCTTGATGATCTGAAGGGCAGGGCGCACAGTGTCGGCTGTGGAGTAGGTCGCGCCGCCGAGAAGAGAGTCCGCAATGCCCATCTCAACAAGCATCGTGCCAAAGTAATTCGGCTGCGTCAGCGTCTTTCTTGCCTCCTCGACCGTCACGCCTTTGCCCTTGCGCAGCTCACAGAAGCGCTCAACCATCGCGTCCATCTGGTCATAGTTGTAACTGTCAATGATCTGTGCTCCGCGGATGTTGTAGCCGGCTTCCTCGGCAGCATTCAGCACGTCCTCCTCATTGCCGACAAGAATCGGATGGAGGAAGCTGCTTGCCAGAAGACGGGAAGCCGCCTCAAGGATACGTGGGTCTGTACCCTCCGTGAATACAATTGTCTTCGGGCTTTTTTTCAGTTGCTGAATCATGGTACCAAATCCATACATCATTTTTAATCCTTCCTTTTCTTATATTATAGTTTTTGCAGCCTGTTTATGAAAGCGTTTACATCATGGTGTTTCAAGGGCTCGCACATGTTTCTAAATACTATTGTATACAAATTTTTTTCATTTGCAATGGTTGTATTCAAAATAGTGCAGAAAATTTTTTTGGGAAAACAGTACAAAAACGTATGTTTGAAAATTTCCTGAAAAGTATTTGCAATGTTGAAAAAATGTGTTATACTCAAAAAGTCTAATTTTTGATTTGCAGATTATGGAAACAAATACAGATAATAATACCAAAATTAATACAGAAAGGCATGGTTGCTCTATGGCAAAAACGGATAATAATGTATATGACGCCTCCAGTATCACTGTCCTGGAGGGGTTGGAGGCTGTCAGGAAGAGACCTGGTATGTACATAGGAAGTGTGTCCACAAAGGGACTGAACCACCTGATCTATGAGATCGTCGACAACTCTGTGGACGAGCATCTCGCAGGTGTGTGCAGTGAGATCCGAGTCACACTTGAAAAGGACGGTTCTGCCACAATATCTGACAACGGCAGAGGGATTCCTGTCGGAATGCACCAAAAGGGTGTCAGCGCGGAGAGGGTTGTCTTTACCACACTCCACGCAGGCGGCAAGTTTGATAACAACGCTTACAAGACGAGCGGCGGTCTGCACGGCGTAGGCTCCTCTGTTGTCAACGCACTTTCCACGCGGCTCACGGTCACAGTCAAGAGTGACGGACTGATCCATCAGGATCAATACGAGTACGGCAATCCCGTCGTCGAATTGATTGACGGGCTGCTTCCAGTGATCGGAAAGACGAAGGAGACAGGTACTACCATTAATTTTACGCCTGATCCGTCTATTTTTGACAGGACGCGGTTCAAGGCGGAGGACGTAAAGAGCAGGCTCCATGAGACCGCTTACCTAAATCCCAAACTCACGATCATTTTTTCAGACCTGCGCGGGGATGAGCCGGAGACGATCACTTACTTTGAACCGGAAGGGATCATCGGATATGTCAAGGACTTGAATAAAAATAAGGAAACACTGCATGATATCATCTATTTTACGGGAGTCAGCGAGGATATTACCGTCGAGTGCGCGTTCCAGTATGTCAATGAATTTCACGAGAACGTACTTGGTTTTTGCAACAACATATACAATGCGGAGGGCGGCACGCACCTGACTGGGTTCAAGACGATGTTCACAACCATCATAAACAACTATGCGCGTGAGCTTAATATATTAAAGGAAAAGGATATCAACTTTACGGGTGCGGACGTGCGAAACGGCATGACCGCAGTCGTGTCCATCAAGCATCCGTCGCCGAGGTTCGAGGGACAGACCAAGACAAAACTAGACAATCAGGATGCCTCAAAGGCTGTGAGCAAAGTCACAGGGGATGAGGTTCCGCACTACTTTGACAGGAATGTCGAGGTGTTGAAGAGCGTGATCTCCTGCGCGGAGAAGGCGGCGAAGATCCGCAAGACAGAGGAAAAGGCAAAGACAAATATGCTCACAAAGCAGAAGTTTTCTTTTGATTCAAACGGAAAACTCGCAAACTGTGAGTCCAAGGATTACAGCAAGTGCGAGATCTTTATCGTGGAGGGGGATTCCGCCGGCGGCAGTGCCAAGACTGCAAGGAACAGAAATTTTCAGGCGATTCTGCCGATCCGTGGTAAGATCCTCAATGTCGAGAAAGCAAGTATCGATAAAGTGCTTGCAAACGCCGAGATCAAGACGATGATCAATGCCTTTGGCTGTGGTTTTTCGGAAGGATACGGCAATGATTTTGATATTTCAAAGTTGAGGTACGACAAAATTGTGATCATGGCGGATGCCGATGTTGACGGCGCGCATATCAGCAATCTGCTGCTCACGCTTTTTTACCGTTTTATGCCGGAGCTGATCTATGAAGGACATATATACATTGCGATGCCCCCTCTGTACAAGGCGATGCCGGCAAAGGGAAAAGAGGAGTATCTCTATGATGAAAAAGCGCTGGAAAAGTACCGCAAGACACATAAAGGCACTTTTACCCTGCAGCGCTACAAGGGACTTGGTGAGATGGACGCGGAACAACTCTGGGAGACAACCCTGAATCCCGAGACGAGGATCCTGAAACAGATCGAGATAGAAGACGCGCGCATGGCGTCCGAGATCACAGAACTGCTGATGGGAACTGATGTTTTGCCCCGAAAAACATTTATTTACGAGCATGCAACAGAGGCAGAGCTTGACATATAAGGAGCATATAACAAATGGAAGAGAGAATTATTAAAACCGAATACTCAGAAACCATGCAGCGTTCATTCATCGACTATGCTATGAGTGTCATCATCGCCAGAGCGCTGCCTGATGTCAGGGACGGCTTAAAACCTGTTCAGCGCCGTACTTTGTATGATATGCATGAACTGGGGATACGCTATGACCGTCCGTACAGAAAGAGCGCCCGTATCGTCGGTGATACGATGGGTAAATATCATCCGCACGGCGACAGTTCGATCTACGATGCGCTGGTTGTCCTCACACAGGATTTCAAGAAAGGCATCCCCCTGATCGACGGCCATGGAAATTTTGGCAACATCGAGGGTGACGGTGCCGCAGCCATGCGATATACGGAAGCCCGGCTGCAGAAGATCACACAGGATGCCATCTTAGCCGATCTCGACAAAGATGTTGTTGACTTCGTCCCAAACTTTGACGAGACGGAGAAGGAGCCAAGTGTTCTCCCCTGTCGTTTTCCCAATCTGCTCGTCAATGGATCCGAGGGAATCGCCGTCGGTATGGTCACAAGCATTCCTCCGCACAACCTGGGGGAGATCATTGATGCGACAAAGGCGTATATGCTCAATGAAAACATAACTACACGTGAACTGATGAAATATGTGAAAGGACCGGATTTCCCCACGGGCGGCATCGTCTGCAACAAGGACGATCTGTTGTCCATATATGAGACCGGTGTCGGAAAGATCAAACTGCGCGGCAAAGTCGATGTCGAAAAGACGAAGGGCGGGAAGCTCAATCTGGTGATCACAGAGATCCCATACACGATGATCGGTGCAAATATCGGCAAATTCTTACAGGATGTCGCTGCCTTGTACGAGCAGAAGAAAGCTCCCGAGATCCTTGATATCTCCAACCAGTCTTCCAAGGAGGGGATCCGCATTGTCATAGAGCTGAAAAAGGATACAGATGTCGAGAATTTTAAGAACCTGTTATACAAAAAGACACGTCTCGAAGATACATTCGGTGTCAATATGATCGCGATCGCAGGCGGGAGACCGGAAACGCTCGGATTAAAGAGCATCATCGCGCAGAATGTGGCATTTCAGTACGAGATCACCACCCGGAAATATACAACCCTCCTAAACAAAGAACTGGAGAAGAGAGAGATCCAGGAAGGTTTGATCCGGGCGTGCAATATCATAGATCTCATTATAGAAATCCTCCGGGGTTCCAAGGACAGGAATATGGTCAAAAACTGTCTTACAAGCGGCGTCACCGACGGGATCAAATTCCGCTCAAAAGAATCCGCCCTTATGGCACAGCAGCTAAACTTTACAGAACGGCAGGCAAATGCGATCCTGGACATGCGGCTGTACAAACTGATCGGTCTGGAGATCGAGGCGCTCATGAAAGAAAATAAAGAGACCAACGCTAATATCTACAAATACGAAGATATTCTCGACAGAAGGGATTCCATGGCTCAGGTAATCATACAGGAGCTCGATGCCCTGAAAAAAGAGTATGCGCACAAACGAAAAACCCGTATCGAGAACGCTGAGGAAGCAGTCTATGAGGAGAAGAAGCCCGAGGAGATGGACATCATGTTCCTTATGGACAGATTTGGATACTGCAAGACTATTGACATAAACACTTACGAGAGAAATAAGGAGGCAGCGCACACAGATTTTAAGTACATCGTGAAGTGCCGCAACACAGGAAGGATCTGTCTGTTCACAAACACCGGACAGCTCCATACGATCAAAGTGGCTGATATTCCTTTTGGCAAATTCCGTGACAAAGGGCTTCCTGTCGACAATATCAGCAATTACAACTCCGCCGCGGAGGCGATCGTCAATATCGCCAGCCAGTCGGAACTGAACCTATACAGACTTCTTTTCGTCACAAAGCAGGGCATGTGCAAGATCGTGAGCGGCGGGGAGTTTGACGTGACAAAACGCACTGTTGCAGCCACTAAGCTCGGTGAGGACGACGAGCTGCTTGACATTGAAATCGTGACGGAACATCAGCACATTATCCTGCAGAGCAAGAACGGGTATTTCCTTCGGTTTGATACAGATGAGATCTCGGAGCTGAAAAAGACCGCAGTCGGTGTGAGAGGCATGCGGCTGGGTGCTGACGATCAGATCGAAAGTGTCTATTATTGCCATCCTGGTTCAGATGGTACTATATTGTTTAAGGACAAAAAAATACCTATAAATAAATTAAAAGTTAATAAAAGAGATACCAAAGGAACTAAAGTTAGAGTATAATGATAAATGGGGTAGATAATAGGAACGAAAATAGTGTACTATCGCCAGCATTGTATTATAGTACGCTGATGTGGAGGATTATATGAGAGTAATTGCAGGAACAGCACGGCGCCTTTTATTAAAAACACCTGACGGCTTAGATACGCGGCCAACGGCGGATCGGATCAAAGAGACTCTTTTCAATATGCTCATGCCGTATCTTCCGGATGCTGTGTTTATAGATCTTTTTTCGGGAAGCGGTGGTATCGGCATTGAAGCGCTGAGCCGAGGGGCAAGAAAAGCTTATTTTATCGAAAACAATCCGAAAGCGATCGCTTGTATCACAGATAATTTAGAACATACACATCTGACGGACAAGTCTGTCGTGCTCAGGCAGGATGTGTTTGCTGCACTCCGCGGAGGCATTAAGGACACTGCCGATATCATATTCCTAGACCCGCCATATGGGCAGGAGCAGGTTTATCAGAATGTTTTAGGACTGCTGCGCGATGCGCCGTACGTTAACGAGGACACCATGATCATCATAGAGGCATTGATCATGGAACCATTTGAGTATGCAGAAAACTTTGGTTTCGCTGTTGAGAAAGAAAAGAAATATAAGACAAACAAACATGTATTCTTGCGAAAGAGCATATAAGATGGAGGGATTGTTATGAACGCTGCAATATATCCGGGCAGTTTTGACCCTATGACACTTGGACATCTTGATATCATCAAGCGCGCCGCCAAGATGTTTGATGAGCTGACAGTAAGTGTTTTAGATAATAAGGCAAAGAATGCGTTGTTTTCTGTCGAAGAACGTGTTAGTATATTAAAGGAGGCAACAAAGGATCTGGCGAATGTGACAGTGGATTCCTTTAACGGGCTTCTGATTGACTATGCAAGACAAAAAAATGTCCGTATTTCAGTGCGCGGACTGCGTGCCATCACGGATTTTGAATATGAACTACAGACCGCCCAGACAAACAGAATGTTGTCGTGCGGGGAACTTGACACAGTATTTTTGACGACAAGTCTCGAGTATGCATATCTCAGTTCTTCAAGTGTAAAGGAGATCGCCGCATTTCACGGGGATATTTCGCAGTGTGTGCCGGATTTTGTAGCGAAGCTTGTATATGAAAAATATGCTAATAGATAACAAAATAGATTTTCCGTTCTGACTGACGGGAGTATGGAGGAGTAATATGAGCAGCAGAATAGAGCAGTTGATTGACGAGATCGAGGAGTACATAGATAACTGCAAATACAAGGCGTTTTCGACGGATGTGATCATGGTAAATAAAGCAGAGATCGATGATCTGCTGCGTGAATTGCGCATGAAAACACCTGAGGAGATCAAGCGTTATCAGAAGATCATCTCAAATAAGGAAGCGATCCTGAACGATGCCAGACAGAAAGCACAGGCATTGATCGACGATGCGGAGGTGCAGACAACGGAGCTTGTCAGTGAGCATCAGATCATGCAGGAAGCCTATGCGCAGGCTGACAGGATCGTTGAGATGGCTACCCAGAAAGCACAGGGCATCCTCGACAGTGCAACGATAGAGGCCAACAATATGAAGACTGCGGCAATGCAGTATACGGACAACATGCTTGCGAATCTCGAAAACATACTGAAACAGT
>CAJUQU010000098.1:0-4685 GCA_910588595.1 uncultured Lachnospiraceae bacterium
TGGCATCGTCTAGAAATTTTAACGACGCAATGGTGCGAAACAGGCGGTTCACGATTCTAATTTCTGACCGGATGGAGCACTAGGTCCAGCTCTCAATCTTCGTCGGATAAGTTGCTATGCACATTAATCACGATACACACAAGGAGGTTTGATCTATGCACACGATCATAAATATTCTGGAGTTAGTACTGACCAGTGCTGTTGAACTAAGCATAATCCTCCTTGAACTTTTCGGTGTCGCCGTTCTGATCTTTACAGCCGTGAAATGTTTCTGGTACTGGATCAAGCACGACTCACGCATCAGACTGGAACTGGCACAGGGGATCGCATTGTCACTTGAATTCAAGATGGGCAGCGAGGTTCTGCGTACCGTCATCGTGCGCGAATGGGGCGAACTTGGTATTCTGGGTGTCATTATCCTGTTGCGCAGCATCCTCACTTTCCTGATCCACTGGGAGATCAAACACGAGGAGAGAGCGCTGGCACTTGACAAAAATGAAAATGAATAACAAACAGAAAAGGAGGTCTGTTATATGACAATCGGAAATATCTCAGGATATTATCCCAATTATTCCCCTTACACAAATCCAATCATTCCTTCCGTCAGACCATCGGATGACCGCATCGGTCCTAATGCTGTCACCCCGTCTGAAGAGACAGACGAACACAGCACTGATCCCGATAAGGTCAAAAAACCTGGAAAGCGTTCCTCACCGGAAGACTGTGAGACCTGCTCTAACCGTAAATACCAGGATGGTTCTGATGAGGGAAATGTCTCTTTTAAGTCAGCGTCCCACATTTCACCGGAATCAGCTGGTGCAAGGGTACGCGCCCACGAGGGAGAACATGTATCCAACGCATACAAAAAGGCAGCGCAAAAGGACGGCAAAGTTGTCAATGCCTCCGTGTCCATTCACACCTCGATCTGTCCGGAATGTGGGCGTACATATGTTTCCGGTGGCGTAACCCACACACAGATCAAGTATTCCAACGAGGATAATCCATACACAAAAAACCAGAAAGAACTTGACGCGGCAAAATTCAAAGGAGCCAATATCGATTACGCAGCATGATAAATCACTGACACTGATCAGAGCGAGTATTCTCTTCGATCAGTGTCACAAGCTCCTCGATATCATTGCTGCCGGGCTTATTACTTTTTGAGAAGGCAGCAGCGTTTTTTGGCTGTGGACTGTCTTGACTCTCCTGCTTATACTGTTCCCCTTTTCTGCCTGTATACTCTTCCTTGCTGATCCTTGCGGTAACAACAGCCGCCTGATTCTGAAAAATACCTTTCCCACAGATCTTGCGCAGCACAGTGTATGTCGTCGATTTTCTCCACCCGAACCGCTGGACCGCCATCTTTACCAATTCCCCACTTCGTATCGGTTCCTTCTCCCAGATCAACTCTGCCAGGAAATTCTCCGCCTCCGTCATGTTATATGTCCCCATTCGTCATTCCCCCTTCGTTTTCTGTCCTGCTCTGTAACCCCTGTCATCTTCGCCGTACCTAACACGCAGCCTTAACGGCTTACTTCCTGCAGGGCAGACTTTCCTACTCGCCGTGTGCCACATAGTGGATCACTTCCTCTGCACGAAGCTGCGCAATCAAGCAGAGAAACGACCTTCTCACCTACTCCCGCGCCGGGCATCCGTCAGCTTTCCTGACATTCTTCCTCTGGGTGCCCGTGTGCAATCAAGTAGGGGAATGACCTTCTCACCTACTCCCGCGCCGGGCATCCGTCAGCTTTCCTGACATTCTTCCTCTGGGTGCCCGTGTGCATGAAAAAGGACTATCCCAACGGAATAGCCCCTTCATTTGCCGTATATTACATTCCAGCCTGTGCAGCCACCTCAGCCGCGAAATCGTCAACCTTTTTCTCGATTCCCTCACCAGTCTCAAACCGGACAAACTTTCTGATCTTAATCTCTGTTCCATTCTCCTTGGAGACAGCATCAAGATACTGCTTTACATTCTGTTTTCCGTCATCAGCTTTCACATAAACCTGCTCGAGCAGACATACTTCCTTCAGCTCTTTGTTGAGACGGCCAATCACTGCACCTTCGATCACATTCTCCGGCTTTCCAGCCATCTTGGGATCATTCTTGATCTGCTCTGCAATGATCTCCTTCTCATGCGCCTTGTACTCCTCGGAAACCTCCTCAGAAGATACATACTTCGGATAAAGCGCTGCAACCTGCATCGCAATATTATTGAGAGCCTCCTTCACTGCATCGTTTACTACAGCTGTCTCTGCATCTATGATAACACCAATCTTGCCGCCGCCATGTGTGTATGTCACAACACAGCCGTTCTCAGCCACAACCTTCTCAAATCTTCTGATGCTCAACTTCTCTCCAATGACAGCGATCTTCTCGATCAATGCATCCTTAACACTCTTTGACGCATCCTCATTCCAAGCTTCTGCAAGAAATGCATCGATGTCTGCTGCTGAAGTAGTGAGCGCCTGCTTTGCCACTGCTGTCACATAATTCTGGAACTGCTCATTCTTTGCTACAAAGTCTGTCTCAGAGTTTACCTCCACAACAGCTGCCACCTGGTCCCCCTCTGTGAGCACTCTGCAAAGTCCCTCAGCTGCGATACGGCTCGCCTTATTCTCTGCCTTCGCCTGCCCTTTCTTTCTCAAATACTCAACAGCTTCGTCCATATTTCCGTCTGTCTCATTCAGTGCCTTCTTGCAATCCATCATTCCAGCACCGGTCATTTCTCTTAACTCTTTTACCATTGCTGCTGTAATAGCCATCTTCTATCTTCCTCCTGCTTCCTTATCTTATCTATATACCGGATTTTTATTCTGCTGCTTCCTCCGCGACTTCTTCCGGTTCTGCGTCTGTCATGATCTCACCCTGATTTGCCTCGATCACAGCGTCTGCCATTGCAGATACGATCAACTTAACGGCTCTGATCGCATCGTCATTACCTGGAATCACATAGTCAAGCTCTTCCGGATCACAGTTTGTATCTGCGATACCGATCAGCGGAATACCGAGTGTGTGCGCTTCCTGTACACAGATCCTCTCCTTCTTTGGATCCACGACAAAGATCGCATCAGGAACTTTCTTCATATTCTTGATGCCGCCAAGATTTTTCTCGAGCTTCTCCCATTCCTTCTTGAGCTTGATCACTTCCTTCTTCGGAAGAACATCAAATGTTCCGTCCTCAGACATTATCTCGATCGCCTTTAATCTCTCGATTCTGCTCCTGATCGTCTTGAAGTTTGTGAGCATGCCGCCCAGCCATCTCTCATTTACATAGAACATATTGCACCGCTCTGCCTCTGTGCGGACTGCATCCTGCGCCTGCTTCTTTGTGCCGACAAAAAGAATCGTACCGCCCTGTGCCACGATATCAGCTACAGCCTTGTAAGCCTCATCCACTTTTCCTACTGATTTCTGCAGGTCAATAATGTAGATACCATTTCTCTCTGTGAAGATATAGGGAGCCATCTTAGGGTTCCATCTTCTCGTCTGATGTCCGAAATGAACACCTGCCTCCAACAACTGTTTCATTGAAATAACGCTCATGTCTTACCTCCATTTTCTGCGGGATCACCGCGCTTCCGTCCGCTTCATCCCTGCGGGCTACTATCTGGTATAGAAGCATGGACCGCAGATCTGCAAACGTGAATACTGTATTGATAATAAAGTTGATGTTATGGCTGCAATACCCGAATACAGCCACAACATTATTAATATATCATAAAAAGACCTCCTGTGCAAGAGGTCTTTTTCAAAAGATATGTTAAAGATATGTTATCTTGTAATCTTGTCAGCGATCTCCTGCCAGCTGTCTGTGACATTGATCGTCTTCGTTCCCGTGCTAAGCCGCTTATCATAACCGTGCTGCATCAAAAAAGCATCATACTCAGCCGCATTTTCGATCAGACCGGCATTGTACAGCTTTCTTGCAACAGTTCCTGAATCGTCACCCGATGCGATCACGATCTCAACAACACCGTCCACTGCACCTCCCTCATCTGGCGGTGTCACGACACTCCCCGTTGACGGTTCCGGATCATCGACATCAGGCGATCCCTCTCCGGCAGCGTCAACATCAGAGGGCTGCACTGGCTCCTGCTCCCCTGAATCTGTTCCTGGCTCTGTCATATCTGACTGCTCTTATTGCTTTGCTGCATCTAAGACGGATTCGATCTCCGATTCTTTTTCCTCATCCCGCATGGTCGTCTGCTCCACAACAGACAATTCCTCCGATGAACTCTCGCTGGAATCTTCCGTCTCGCCGACCAGCCTGCTCTCCTCTCCAAAACCATACTCCCTCAGCACCGCCACTCTCGCATCCGCCACTGCCTGCCTGCTGTAAGCTCCCATGAATGCTGCCGTGATGATCACACCGATCCCCATGCCTCTGATCATATATTTAAACTTCATTTACACAGCCCCCTTGAACAGATTGATCACCAGCTTTACCTCCCCGACTCCCAGTCCAAGCTCCTTTGCAATATCCACATTGGAATAGCCTTCTTTGTGAAGCCGCAAGATTCTGTCGTTGTTGTTTTCATTTAAATCCACTGCCGGCGGCTGTACCGCATACTCCTCCGGCTGCATCTTCATACTCACGGCATTTTCCAGTGCGGAAATCTGCGGCTCCTTCCTGACGGGTCTCTCGATATGCGGCGCCTGCTCTGCAAACGAATAGACTTCAA
>CAJUQU010000098.1:4695-12218 GCA_910588595.1 uncultured Lachnospiraceae bacterium
GATATCTGCCGGTTTCACATCGACCACTTTCATATTTTCCGGGCGCGAGCCAAGTGTCTGCAGCTCGACTGCACTGACAGGATTAACACTGGTACTGCTCTCAGGAACTGGCTGCATATCAGTTGAATTTACGATATCCGCCGACACGATCTCCACACTTTTCACCACGAGCGGACTCAACTCTGCCGGTTTGTCCTCCTGCAGCTTACTCCCTGCATTGAACGCCCATGATGTCATCTCCAGGGCACGTGCATCCAGCTGACGGTGCATAGTCATTTCCTGCTGCATCGGAAGGATGAGTCTCGCCATCTGTCGACGCGCAAACTCTTTCTCCTGGGCGTCTTTATCCATGGAAACAGCCTCCAAAAGCTTATTTCTTGCCGCTTCCTCCTGTTTTTCACGCTCCTTTGCTTCCTCTGCCTCCTTCGCCTTTGCCGCCAGAGCGATCGCCGCTGCATTCGCCGCTTCCTCTGCCTCCTTCGCCGTCTTGTCCACATGCTTTACAGTCTCTTTAAGATTATTGTGCTTATCATTTAACATATCGTATAGAAACATCACTTCCTGATGGGATTTATTGATATCTGCAAGCACTGTCTCCGAATACTCGTTGATCGCCATGATCTTTTCATTGGAAATGCGCTCAGACGCACGCTCTGTCTTTTCCACTGCATACTCCAGTGTCTCGTCCACTACCTCCGTCACGCGCTCCTTGGCATCACGCATCTCTTTGTCTATCACACTCCGAATGAGTTCCGGATCGATCTTTTGACCTCCCTCACTCTCTTTTGTTTTTTCCTTGATCAAAAAACTGCCTGCAAAAGCACCGACTCCAAATACCAACAGCGCTACCTCTAACCAATTCATCTGCTACCTAACCTCTCTATTTTTCCATTATGTAATCCTTATATCTTCATGTCGAATCCACCTGCAGACTTTGCGACCACTTTGCCGTCTCCCTTCGGCTTCTTCCTTCGCTTTCCACCATCTCCGGAATACGCATTGTGTCCCTTCTCTTTGGCATCAAAACGCTCCTCTTTCATCAGGGCTTCATCGGCATGGACGACCTGTTTTGCCTGTAGCTGCTGCTTTTTCTCCTCCTGCACCTGTATGTTGCCCTGATCTATCATTCCCTTCTCTACCTGTTTCAGCTGATTATGCAGAACATTGTCCGTCTGCTGGATACTGCCATTGAGTAATATCGGACTGATCGCCATAATGAATCCCCTCCTTAACCACTTCGCTATATTTTAATATATTTTTACTAAAAAGGCAATAGCCCCTACAAAATTGCAGAGGCTACATCACCATCTTTTTTGATTAGACGACAATACGTGTACTCTTTTTTGACTGTCATCGAGGCGCCTGATATGCTCACCACCACGCCCTGATACATTGTGCCGCGCAGAACGATCTGCGCTGGTACTTCACTCTTCAACAACTTGTCAAGTCTTTCGATCTCCTTTAATTCCTCCTGGATCTTTGCCTGCGCTTCCACCAGCGTTGTCTGTAACATTCTGGCATTTTTGATCTGCTCCTGCGTCAGTTTGACTCCCGCCTTTAACTTTTTAGTCGTATCTTCCAGGACTTTCTTCATCTGTGGTAACGTTTTTGACTTTTCCCCGACACTCTTCTGCAGCTCCGCCAGCCGTTTCTTGGACTCAACATCCGTTCCGATCTCAACGATCGTTGCAGCTCCCATCGGCGATCCTATATTCCGGGCATTGACCACACCCTTGGCAACTACCTTGCCGCCCGTGATCAATCCCTTTCCCGCATCGGCATTAACGTTAGTCCCCGCCGATACCCTCGCATTTAAGATCTGCTCTGCTTCCACAAAACCAGCCGCCTCAACCTCAGCCGCGGAGATGAATTTTGCGATGATGTTCCCGCCTGCCTTCAGCCTGCCCTTGTTCTGTCCGTGCATACCTCTTGCGATGATAATATTTCCGCCCGCCTCTATGACTGCGCCCTCCACAACGCCGGACACAAAGACATTTCCGTCTGTCTTGACGCTAAAATTCTCACAGACATTTCCTTTGACTTCCACATCACCGTGATATTCAATATTTCCGGTTGCCGTGCCCACATCTTCCACGCTGTACACATCCGACACAAAGATCGCACTCTCGACCAGTGACACATGTCCATCCACCATGCTGATCAGCTTCAGTCCATCCTTTGATTTTTCGAGATTCCTGCCATGGTCAAAGACCGCTTTCTTGACTTCCCTCGCCAACAGCACCGAACCGTATACATCGTATCCATTCTCGCCCTTCTGCTCCGGTATGATCTCTGCCAGAACCTGCCCTTTTGTGCACTGGTGCAGATTATTGAGTCTAAAGAAGTCTACTGTCCCGTCCTCCCGCAGTTCCGGGCGTATTGTATTGTCCGTATCGAAATGATAAACGATCGAACCATCACGCCCGGGCGTAGGAAGCTTGCCCTGTGCAACTACGATATCCGTGCAGTAAGGACGCTCCTCCAACGCCATCATGATCGCATCTTCATCAATCCCAGCCCGCACTCTCATCCGCGCGATCTGTTCCAAAATGTGTGCTTTCGTTATTGTCCGCCCGCCCGTACTGGGTGGATACATTCTCAAAACTACCCTCATCTTGTCAGAATCCACGTTGACCGAACATTTCTCATCCACCGGCGGTAACTTCATCGGAGTCAAAAAAAGAACAACCTCCTCATAGCCCATATTCGCCAGAGCTGAGTTGATTGCCATGACATCATAGGGTATGCCTACAATATTTAGATACTCTTTCAATTCTGCGACGCGTATCTTTTCCCCTTCTCCAATCGGAGGAGACAACAGTAAGCTTACCCCTTTTTCGCTGATCTGTATCTGAAAATATCCGTTCATATAAGTCTTACCTCCAGGCAACCGATACAATTATTAATCTAAGATTCCAATATAATTTCCCATTTTTGTCTTCATCTTCTGAAGTGCCTTCGTGTGAAGCTGTGATATTCTTGACTCCGACACTTCCAGCACACGGCTGATCTCCTTCAATGTGAGTTCCTCGTAATAATACAGCAGGATCACCTTTTTCTCTTTGTCCGTCAACAATTCCAAGGACTCCTCGAGCATCTTCTTGAGCTCACTCTTCTCGATGACACTCTCCGGTGTGTCAAAACCTGAGCTGATACTCTTTTCCGACGAAATATCGTTTCCCTGCTCAACATACTCGTTCAGAGATATGATATTGTCAGCCTTGACCTGATTCTGCCAGTCAAGAAATTCATCCTCACTGATCCCCATATACGCTGCAAGCTCAGCATCCGTAGCCGGTCTGCCATTGCGTTGCTCCAGATCCTTCATCGCTGTATCGATCTGTTTCTGCCGCTGCCTGACCGTGCGCGGTATCCAGTCCATCTTGCGGATCTGGTCAAGTATCGCTCCGCGGATGCGCAGGCTTGCATAAGTCTCGAATTTTACCTCTTTGTTCCTATCAAACTTATCGATGGCATCTATAAGACCGAAAATCCCATAGCTCACCAGATCTTCATACTCTACATTATAGCCAAGATACATGCTGAGCCGCCCTGCTACCACTTTCACAAGCGGAGCGTATTCTAAGATAAGCTTTTCCCTCAGATCTGCAGTTTTCAGTCTGGCATAGTCTTCCCAAAGTCTTTTGCGTGCTGCATCGTTCATTCCAATCCCCCGTTACGCTTAATTGTCCTCATAGCCTTCCATTGCCGCAGTAGTATTCTCAGCAGTATAGTCAGATAATTCCTCATCCGAATACCCATCCCCGGAATTGTATTCCATATTATCCGACATGAAACCGTCCGCGTCCATCCCTTCCATATCCTTCTGTTCGTCATTTGCAAACGCAACGACACTTCCGGTGAGATCTCCGTTCTTCTTTGCACTCTGAACCATCATCTCAAGGTTGCCTGCGGGTATAATGCGGGGTCTGATCGATGAATAGAGATATCGTGCGATATCTCCAATAATGTAAAACACCACCAGCACGATCAGCAGCCCCCACAACATTGTTGTCAAGTCAAATCCCCTCACATACATTATTATAGACGCTATCGCACCTGCCAGGAGCATGAAAAAAGGTGTGATAAGACCTGTCTTATTTCCCATTTTATTATCCTCTTATTCAAATCTTTTTTTCTGGTTTTCCTGCGGAACGGATTATTAGATCTCCCGTCTCAGGATAAAATATGATAGTGCGACCATAATTGAGACCAGTATCCTGTGCTTTTAGCGGAATTCCCAGCTCTCTCAGCTTTTTCTTGCTTGCCTCTACGTTCCGCTCTCCGACGCGCACCATATCCGATTTGTTCTGAAATGCAAACATCTGCGCCCCGCCAGCTATCTTTGCCTCCAGCCTTGCCTTTCTTCCACCCATTGCCAGTATCTTTTTAACAAGATCATCAATTCCCGTATCGGCAAATTTTGCCCTGTTTGAGTTGTTTTCTATCTGTCTGCTGTCCGGCAGCATGGCGTGTGCCAGTCCTCCGACCTTGGCAACCGGATCCCTGATACATATCCCCACACAAGAACCAAGACCCAATGTCGTTATGCCATCAGGACTCTTGCACACATTCAAGTCTGCCATTCCTACTTTAACTATATTCGCCATCGCTCACTATACCCCTTCTCTGTTTTAGTGCTGCTAATTTATGAATGTATAGTTATATTGACAGCCCAAGACCTTCGAGCATCTTAGAGTATGACTCAAGGTCCGGCATCAGAATAAAATAACCATTCAGATCCACATCATCCGTAAACACAGTCTGTATGAGCAGGATCTGATCCCCTATGATTCCAAATTCTATCGCCGGTACGCTTAGTATCGCATTGAGCATATCAATATTTAAGTCCGGAACTGACGGAATCATTTTGAGATTCGTCATCTGAGCCAATGAATTGAGATAAGCACCTGTGATAATATTGCCGATCTCTTTCATCGCCGATATCTCGATATCTGTAAATCCGCCTTCCGCTGGTGGCATTCCCATGAGCTTTGACACGAGCGATTTCGCCGCATTCTTTTCAAGTATGAACATAATACTGCCTGTGATATCTCCTTCAACAGCCAGATAGATGCCTGCAACAAGCTGCTCTTCTCCGCCCATAACCACGCCAACATCCTTGAAATCCAGAAGTCTGACCTGTGGAACTTTCATATCCACCTTGGTCTGGAGCATCTGGGCAAGCGCTGTTGTCGCATTGCCTGCCCCGATGTTTCCCAGCTCCTTTAATACATCATAATATTCTGTCGTAACTCTCTCGAAACTCATATTTTCTGCCATGATAAAACCTAAGCCTTTCCTAATACAAAAGTTACAATATTTTATATCACTGCAATCCTACACATCAACTACTTCCGCTAACACTGATGTGATGTCCAACAGTGAGATCAGTTTTCCATCAGCCTTGCCTACACCTGAAAGAAATCTTTCTTTGTCATCCTTCTCATATCCCATTCGCTCAATGTGTTCTTCGTCAAGTGTCACAACTTCCTTTACCTCATCTACCAACACACCGATCGACTCATGCTGTTCCAGCGTAAGGATTATGATACGTGTCTTTTTCGTGACTTCGTCTTCTGGCAGTCCCATCTTTAATCTAAGACTGATCGTCGGAATGACAACACCCCGGACATTGATCACGCCCTTGATATAATTAGGCACCTTGGGCACCCTTGTAATCTTCGACATTCTGATAATATTTGATATATATTTAATATCTATGCCATACTGCTCACCGCCAAGCTGCGTCACGATAAACTGTGTCGTATCATGTTTTACGGGGCGGTTAAGACTCATATCCCGCTTTTGATCATCCAATATTTTTACTTCATCCATGTTCTTGCCCTACCTTTCATTATCAATAGGATTAAATCAACGCATTGGTATCAAGAATTAATGCTACTTCACCATTGCCCAGGATCGTAGCACCGCTGATCATCTTAGGCACTTTGATATACTTGCCCATAGACTTGATTACTACTTCCTGCTGTCCGATCAGCTCGTCTACTACCAGACCAGCCTGTTTGTCACCCTTCTTTACGATAATGACAGTGAGATTCTTATTCTTCTTGTCATCGTTCTCTCTTGAAGGAATCTCGAGAACCTTATCCATTCTGATAATAGGAATGACTGTTCCACGAATATGGATTACTTCCTTTGCCTGCACAAGCTTGATGTCTTCCGGTAAAACATCCTCGATCGTCTGGATCGACCCCAGCGCGATCGCATATTTTTCATCGCCAATGACCACCATGAGAGCCTGGATGATGGCAAGTGTAAGCGGCAGTCTTATGATCCATGAAGAACCTTCACCGAAACGGTTCTTTACCTCGACCTCACCACTCAGCGATTCGATCTTTGATTTGACTACATCAAGCCCCACACCTCGCCCGGATACGTCCGATACCTTCTTTGCCGTGGAGAAACTCGGCAGGAAAAGAAGATCGATGATTTCTTTTTCTGTCATCGTCTCAGCCTGTTCCGGTGTCACTGTACCGCGCTCGATCGCTTTATTTCTAACTGCTTCCACATTGATTCCGCCGCCGTCGTCACGCACTTCGATCACGACGTTATTTCCATCCTGATAAGCGTCCAGGAATATGGAACCAACCTCAGGTTTACCGTTTGCAACACGCACATCATTTGGCTCCAGACCATGATCTGCAGAGTTTCTGAGCATATGCATCAGGGGATCGCCAATCTCGTCAACCACAGTACGGTCAAGCTCCGTATCCTCACCTGTCATATACAGTTCCATCTTCTTATTAAGCTTTTTGGACAGATCCCTGATCATGCGCGGGAATTTTGCTACGACGCTCTCGATCGGCACCATTCGCACTTTCATGACAGACTCATGAAGGTTTGTGGTCACACTCTCAAGATATTCGATCTGTTCATTGACAGAACCGTTGTCTCCTTTATTATCCTCGACCGCTGCCGTCGCTGAGATCAAAGAATTTTTTGCTATGATAAGCTCACTCACTAAGTTCATCAGGTTGTCAAGCTTCTCAATATCAACCCTGACAGTCCTGTTCACCACAGGTTTTGCTGCCGGCTTTGCGGAGGACCCTGATGTAGTTTTCGGCGCAGGCGCCGGTGCGGGAGCAGCTGTCTTGGGTGCAGGCGCTGTCACGACAGGTTTTGCCTCCTCGACAGGCTTCGTCTCCACCGTTTTCTCCAACTCGGCGGGCTTCGCAGGTGCCCCACTAGAATACACTGCGCAGAACGCTTCCTCTATCTCAGATACACTCTTGACTGCTTCCTTGATCTCATCAGCCGTGCTCCCCGATATCAAGATCAGACTGAATGTAAGTTCGAATTTCTCATCCTCAATATCCTGTGCAGTCGGTGCCGACACAATGATCTCGCCGAGCTTCTCCAGCGCCTTAAACACCAGAAATGCCCTTGCCGCCTTTAGTACGCATGCCTCCTCCACATAGACAGTCACGCCGTAGACATTCAAACCTTCACCGTGTGCCTTGTCAATGAGCATCTTAGATCGGAAGAGCACACGTCTGAAC
>CAJUQU010000099.1 GCA_910588595.1 uncultured Lachnospiraceae bacterium
GCAGAAGACGGCATACGAGATGGTTGTCAGTGACTGGAGTTCGACGGTGCTCTTCCGATCTAATCTTCTGAATGTGACCGGAATGACGATCCTGAACAATTTTACTTCAGTGTTCGGCGCGGACGCAGTGGCGGCGATGGGGATCACACAGAAAATATATATGGTGCCGATGTATGTCTGTATGGGGATGTCGCAGGGCATCATGCCGCTGGTGAGTTACAACTATGCGAGTGGGAACCAGAAAAGGATGCGGTCGGCAATTGTTTTTACCGGAGGGATCAGTATTGGATTTATCACGGCGGCATCGCTGTTCTTCTATGTGGGTGCAGAGGGCGTTGTGAGATTCTTTATGGACAATACAGCCATCATCGCGTACGGGATACGGTTTCTGAGGGGATTCTGTCTCGGACTGCCGTTTTTGTGTATGGACTTTCTGGCAGTCGGCGTTTTTCAGGCGCTCGGTTACGGCAAGAATGCACTTGTGTTTGCCATCATGAGGAAGATCGTGTTAGAGATCCCGGCTTTGTATGTTTTGAATCGTCTGTTTCCGCTCTATGGACTTGCCTATGCACAGTTTGTGGCGGAGTTCGTGCTCGCAGTGGCAGCAGTTGCAGAACTGTTTCTGATATTCCGCAGATTGGGCAGAAAAGCGGAGTATGCCGAAGATATTTGAGCCTGTTTGATAATATGGAGGATAATAGAATATGTTTGAATTAGGAAAGACACAGTCGCTTATCATTGTAAAGGAACTCGATTTTGGTGTATATCTCGGAGAGACACTCAACGCCTCTGTGGATGACAGGGTGCTGCTCCCGAAAAAACAAGTACCCAAGGGGAGCAGGATCGGAGATCATATGGAAGTGTTTTTGTACAAGGACTCTAAGGACAGGATCATTGCGACGACTAACAGACCGTTGGTGTGTGTGGGTGAAGTGGGAAAATTAAAGGTTTCGCAGGTGACAAAGATCGGAGCTTTTCTCGACTGGGGACTTGAGAAAGATGTGCTGCTTCCATACAAGGAGCAGACTGCAAAAGTCATGGGGGGCGATGAGGTGCTTGCTGCCATCTATGTGGACAAGAGCAGCCGTCTTGCAGCCACGATGAAGGTGTACCGCTATCTGGAACGGGGCAGCGGGTATGGGAAGGATGATGTCGTGCGCGGCACAGTGTATGAGATCAGGGAGGAGCTGGGGGCGTTCGTCGCGGTCGATGACCGGTTTTCAGCGCTGATTCCCAGAAAAGAGCTTTACGGGGAGATCAAAGTTGGGGATGTTGTGACAGCCCGGGTCGTTGATGTCAAGGAGGATGGTAAGCTGGATCTGAGTGTGCGAGAGAAAGCACATATACAGATCAAGAAAGACGCAGAAAAGATTGTGCAGATCATAGAAAGCTTTGACGGAGTGCTGCCGTTTACGGACAAGGCAGATCCTGGGGTGATCAGGCGTGAGACGGGGATGAGCAAGAATGAGTTCAAGAGGGCAGTGGGAAATCTGCTGAAAAACGGAAGGATCGAGATCAAGCCTGGCGGGATCAGGCTGAAATAACGAAAAACAGCCCTGAGGGCTGTTTTAGGTCTTCTACACACTGATGTCGATGTTTGCGCCGATATCCGGATTGACAGAGAGCTCTAATGCAGAAGCGTCAAGCATTTCTGTCATGGAGGCAGTGATGACATCTGCCTGTTCCATAGATTTTGCAAGCATTGCAGTACCGACATCAGTCAGAAGGTTTGACTGAGCCATATGCATGGAAAGACTTGGTATATCCATGTTAGCAACCTCCTTTGATGATGTATGAACATAATACTACACTATTTATTTCGGTTGAAATGCAAAAAAAATTAGCGCGGACCAGAACCTTTTTGGAGGTCAGGCATTTTTTTGTATATCTTGCATAAATAGATGAAAAGTCGTGTTTTTTGTAAAAATATTTAAAAATGCATAAAAAAGTTGCGGATTGCTATAGATTTATTTGTATAAATATATTAAAATAAAAAAAGAATACGATGAAAAGGACAGAGTGTATCTGTTATTTTTTGTGGATAATGTATAAGAAGGAGAGTGCAATATGATTTCAAATCAGATCATGCAGAATACCATCGAGGGAATCAAAGCGATTGCAAGGGTTGAACTCTTTGTGGCTGATATCGATGGCAAATTGGTGGCTTCCACCAAAACGACAGGAAACAGCTTTGAAAATTCAGTACTTGAGTTCGTGAAATCAGCCGCCGACAGCCAGGAGATCCAGGGGTGCCAGTTCTTTAAGATCTACGATGACCAGCAGCTTGAATATATCCTGATCGCCAGTGATGCGGGTGAGAATGCTTACATGGTGGGAAAGATGGCAGCATTTCAATTGCAGAATCTGATGGTGGCATACAAGGAGCGGTTTGACAAGGACAATTTTATCAAGAATCTATTGCTGGACAATCTGCTGTTGGTGGATATCTACAGCCGCTCTAAGAAGCTTCATATACAGACCGATGTGAAACGCGCTGTTTTGATCGTGGAGTCCCAGAACGGAAAGGATACGAATATCCTTGAAAAGGTTCGGGAGAATTTCGGTCAGAACGGCAGGGATTTTGTGACCGCAGTGGACGAGAACAATGTGATCGTCGTCAAGGAGATCGCGGACAATGAGACAAACCGCGATATCGACAAGTATGCGAGGGCGATCGAGGACAGTCTTGTCAAGGACGGTATCAAGGACGTACACATTTCTTACGGCACGAACGTCAAGGAGATCAAGGAGGTCAGCCGTTCTTATAAGGAGGCGAAGATGGCACTTGATGTAGGAAAGATCTTCTTTGCGGAGAGGGATATCATCGCGTACAGCGAGCTCGGCATCGGACGCCTGATCTATCAGCTGCCGATCCCGCTCTGTAAGATGTTCATCAAGGAGATCTTTGGCGGCAAGAGTCCCGATGACTTTGACGAGGAGACGCTGACTACGATCAATAAGTTTTTTGAAAATTCGCTGAACGTGTCGGAGACTTCCAGACAACTGTTCATCCACAGGAATACGCTTGTCTACAGGCTGGATAAGCTGCAGAAAAGCACAGGGCTTGACCTGAGGATATTTGAGGATGCGATCACGTTTAAGATCGCGTTGATGGTAGTGCGTTACATGAAATACATGGAATCATTTGAATACTAATAGGGGTGAAATATAATTTTGAAAACTACAGGAACGAGAAGGCGCGCGGGTTCTGGCATCAGTGACAAGGCGATCATACTGGAACACGTGAGCAAAGCGTACACGGTGGGAGTGCCGGCATTAAATGATGTCACTCTGCATATAAATAAAGGAGAGTTTGTGTTTATCGTGGGAGACAGCGGTTCGGGGAAGTCGACCCTGATCAAACTGCTGCTGCGGGAGCTGCTGCCGACTTCAGGGCGGGTGATCGTCAACGGAACAGATGTGGTAAGGCTCAAAAGGCGCCAGATCCCTAAGTTTCGCAGGAGTCTTGGCGTCGTGTTCCAGGACTTTAGGCTGTTGAAGGACAGGAATGTCTATGAGAATGTCGCCTTTGCACAGCGCATTATCCAGATGCCGAACAGGGAGATCCGCAGGAATGTCCCATCGATTCTCTCGACCGTTGGGCTTGCGGGAAAGTACAAGGCGAGACCAAAACAGCTTTCGGGCGGTGAACAGCAGCGCGTGGCACTTGCGAGGGCGCTTGTGAACAAACCGCAGATATTGCTTGCAGATGAGCCGACAGGAAATCTGGATCCCAAGAATTCGTGGGATATCATGAACCTGCTGGAAAAGATCAACAACAATGGAACCACCGTTCTAGTTGTCACACATAACCGTGAGATTGTGAATGCCATGCAGAAAAGGGTTATTACAATGAAGAAAGGCATCGTAGTCAGTGATGAGGAAAAGGGTGGTTATATCGATGAGGATTAATACTTTATTTTACTGCATATGGCAGGGTATACGAAATATTTTTAAGAACAAATGGTTTACGTTGGCATCGGTGGCGACGATCTCGGCATGTCTGTTCCTGTTTGGCTTGTTTTATTCGATTCTGACAAATTTTCAGCACATGGTCAAGAATGCAGAGCGGGAGCTGTGTGTCAGCGCACTGCTCGAAGCAGATCTGAGTGATGCGCGTGTTTCGGAAATTTATGCCATGATCGTCCGCCGGACGGAAGTCAGCAGTGCGGAATTTATGTCCGCTGAGGATACCTGGGTGAAGTTTGCGGAGGAAAGCAACTTCGGGGATATCAGTATTTTTACAGAGAATCCGCTGGAGGATTGCGCACATTTTGACATTTATCTGAGCGATGTGTCCATGCAGCCGTCGCTGGTGACGTATCTTGAGTCGATCGAGGGGATCAGGAAAGTGAATCAGTCTTTTCTGACAGCACAGGCGCTGACGGGTGTTAACGCGATCATCGGGTATGTTTCGATCGGTATTATCGTCATACTGTTTCTGGTGTCCATTTTCTTGATCAGCAATACCGTGTCCATTGGCATCTCGGTCAGAAAAGAGGAGATCCAGATCATGAAATACATTGGCGCGACCGACTTTTTCACGAGGGCACCGTTTGTGATCGAAGGTATTGTGATCGGACTGATCGGTTCTTTCCTTCCGCTGATCGGAGTATATTTTATCTACAATGAGGCAATGATGTACGTGGCAAAGCGCTTTCCGTCACTGTCACAGCTTTTTGCATTTCTGCCGGTGGAGTCCGTGTTCACGAATCTTGTGCCGGTGTGTATCGGACTGGGCGTGGGGATTGGTTTTATAGGAAGTTTTACTACGGTGAGGAAACACCTCAGTGTCTGATGAGTTGTGATGTCGATGGATAGTCCGCCAACGGCGGACAGGGTACAAATGTAGAAAGGTAAGGATTTATGCGGCGTGAGCGGTATCATAGGAAAACAGCAAAAAAGATGGCGCTGTTTGTAGTGGTGACAGTATTTGCGGCAGCTGTGTTTGCGGGAACGAGTCCTTTTGTGAGTAGGGCGGACGACGTGTCAGACCTGAAAAAGAGTATCGAGCAGAAGCAGCAGGAGATCAAGGATGCGCAGGATCAGAAAAAACAGATGCAGTCGGGTCTGACGGATATCAAATCGATCATCAGTGAGTTGGAGCAGTCCAAGAAAGATCTCGCGGCGTATGTTACCCAGCTCGATGCGAACCTGTCCGGGATACAGGCAAGAATTGCTGAGATCAAGGAAATGATATCCCAGAAGGAAGCGGAGATCGTGCAGACACAGGCGGAGCTTGATGCGGCGGTGGCAAAGGAAGAGACCCAGTATGAGAATATGAAGATCCGTATCAAGAATATGTATGAGCGCGGTGACGATTTCTATTTCGAGGCGATATTGACTGCGAGATCCTTTGCGGATATGATCAACAGAGTAGACTATGTTGAGAAAGTCTCGGCGTCGGATAGGAATATACTTGAGGAGTTCCGGACGACAAGAGAGTACGTGGAGGTCTGCAAGGCACAGTTGGAATCAGAGCAGGAGCTTCTGCAGGAGGCAAAGAAGAATGTGGAGGCCGAGGAGGCGTCCATGGAAAGCCTGATCGCGCAGAAGAAGGCGGATATCGAGGCATATGAGTCCGATATCAGCAATCGAGAACAGTTGGTAAAAGAGTATGAGGCGGAGATCGCAGCGCAGGAAGCTGAGATCAAGGAGATGGAACAGATCGCCAAAACACTTCAGAAGCAGCTGGAGGAGGCAAATGGGAAGAAGAAGACATATGACGGCGGTATGTTTGCGTGGCCTGCGCCCTCGTTTACGCGCATCTCGGATGAGTACGGCGAGCGCATGCATCCTACCCTGCATGTGAAGAAATTTCATAATGGGCTGGACTTGGCAGCGCCGGGGGGCTCACCGATCCTGGCAGCTTACAACGGCACGGTCGTAGCGGCAGCCTACAGTTCGACGATGGGAAATTATATCATGATCGATCATGGCGACAACCTGTATACGATCTATATGCATGCGTCGAAGCTGTATGTTTCACAGGGGGCGGAGGTCGTAAAAGGGCAGAAGATCGCGGCGGTCGGCACGACGGGGAGATCGACAGGAAATCACCTTCATTTCGGCGTGCGCTTAAATGGAAGCTATGTAAGCCCATGGAATTATCTGAAATAAAAGCCATAAATGGCGAGTAGGATCTGTTAGAATTTCTATCATTAATAAAGGGTAAAAGAAAGGCATAGGAATGCATAAGGAGACGGACAATCAAGCAGGATATCAAGTGAATTGCCAAGTGCAGCAGGAGACAAGGCAGCAGTCTGGTACAAAGTACTATGTTTTGGGCATGGTAACGGGTATTCTGGCAGTTTTTGCAGTGGTGCTTGGAGCGGTGGGAGCAGTACGCCTGTACAGGGCAGTCATACCGATCAGCCGCGGGAATGCTTCATCGGGGATACAGTCGGAGAACACAGGCAGCATTACAGATGTAAATGTAGGGAAAAAGCTTGCTGTGCTGGAGGAGACGATCGGGAAATATTTCTGGAAAGATGTGGCGGAAGAAACTCTGGAAGACGGATTGTACAGGGGATTGCTGGATTCTCTGGATGATCCGTACAGCGTGTATTACACAAGCGAGGAACTGATCGCACTGCAGCAGCAGACCGAGGGGATCTATTATGGGATTGGTGCGTATATCCAGGATGGGGACGCTGGCTATGTGCAGATCAGCAGGGTGATCAAAAACACACCGGCAGAGGAGAGCGGCCTGATGCAGGGCGATTACATCTACAAGGTCAACGATGAGGATATGCAGGGGAAGGACAAAACGTATGTTGTCAGCAAGATCAAGGGAGAGGAACATACATTTGTCACAGTGACGGTCATTCGGGAAAATGCCGCGGAACCGATCGATATCAGTGTGGAGCGCAGAAAGATCGAAAGCCCTACAGTTGAGTACGAAATGTATGACAACGGTATGGCATATATACAGATCACAGAGTTTGACTTAGTGACAACGGGACAGTTTGAGAGTGCCTACAATCAGGCAAAAGCGGAGGGAATGAAGGGACTGATCATAGACCTTCGGAGCAATCCAGGCGGAAACCTTTCGACAGTGTGTGATATTTCCCGCATGCTCCTTCCCAAAGGAATGATCGTGTACACAGAGGACAAATATGGTAAGCGTGAAGAGTACACCTGCAATGGAGAGAACAGGATCGAGGTTCCGCTGGTCGTCCTCACAAACGGATATAGTGCAAGCGCTTCGGAAATCCTTGCGGGTGCAGTGAAGGACTATGGGATCGGCAAACTTGTAGGAACCACGACGTTTGGCAAAGGGATCGTTCAGAAAGTGATCGACCTGTCAGATGGTTCAGCGATCAAGCTCACAGTGAGCAGCTATTTTACACCCAAAGGAAACAATATTCACGGGATCGGTGTTGAGCCGGATGTGGAGGTACAGTTTGATGCGGAGCTTTATAAGAATGGCACAGACAATCAGCTGGAAAAGGCGAAGGAAGTATTGAATGACATGATACATTGAGAACAGGATGCCCCCGGAAGTAGCAATTTTTACTTTTGGGGGTTGTTTTGCAACAAAGCATTTCACCGTCCTGATTCGTACGCCTGCTGAGCTAGGCAGATGGGAGTTTGTGTGAAAAAGAGCATTTCACCATCCTGATTCGTACGCCTGCTGAGCTAGGCAGATGGGAGTTCGTGTGAAAAAGAGCATTTCACCATCCTGATTCGTACGCCTGCTGAAGCAGGCAGATGGGAGTTTGTATGAAAGTATTGGATTTAAATGGAGAATGGGAATTGAGGGATGAGGCAGGAGCACTGCTCTGTCCGGTGAAGGTGCCGGGGACGGTGATATCGGGACTCTGTGCGGCAGGAAAGATTGAAGATCCCTATTATCGAGACAATGAGTATGGGGTCCGGGAGCTGTTCTGGAAAGATTACCAGTTTGTGCGCAGTTTTGTGGCGGACAGGGAACTGATGGGGCAAAAAGAACTCAGCCTGGTCTGTAAAGGGCTGGATACGCTGGCGCAGATCTGTATCAACGGAAAGGAGCTTGCCGCTACTGACAATATGCACCGCACCTACACTTTTCCGCTCAAAGAGTACGTTCATGAGGGGGAGAACCAAATCTGTATCACATTCCACTCAGTGCTGCAGTTTATTGAGAATTATCCATACAGAGAGAACAAGACGATCCATATTGTTCCGTGTGGGGCGATGAAGGGAAACCAGCTGGTGCGCAAGGGGCACTCCATGTTCGGTTGGGACTGGGGTCCGCAGCTTGTGGACGCCGGAATCTGGCGTGATATCTATATTGAAGGGAACAGCGGGGCTAGAATAGAAGATGTGCGGATCAGACAGTATCATGGAAGCGACGGGAGTGTCCGTGTCAGAGTGACGATCGTGCTGTCCGATGCGGAGACATCGATCACGCTGCCGCAGATACTGTCGGGGGAAGAGACAGTATCTGCGGTGACAGTGACATTGGCGGAAAAGGATCAAGGAGATACCTCTGAGGCGATTGCTGTAGCTAAGGCAAAGTTTGTAACAGAGATAACAGGCGAAAAATGCTGCGGAGATGTTTACGAGGCAGAGATTGTCGTCGAGAATCCCAAGCTCTGGTGGCCAAACGGTTACGGGGAGCAGCCACTGTACAAGCTTACTGTATCCGTAGCCTGCGATTCTGCGGAAGATGCAGGAAAAGATGGACAGACAGTGGAGAGGACGATCGGTCTGCGAACGCTGACGGTCAGCCAGGAGGCGGACGAGTGGGGCAATGAGTTTGCCTTTGTCGTGAACGGAGTCAAGATCTTCACCAAGGGCGGCAACTATATTCCGGAGGATGCGGTCTATCCGTGGATCACGAGGGAGCGGCAGGCGTATCTGCTAAAGAGCTGTGTCCGCGCGAACTTTAACTGTGTCCGCGTCTGGGGCGGCGGGTATTATCCCTCTGATGCCTTTTATGATCTGTGCGACGAGTACGGTCTGATCGTGTGGCAGGATCTGATGTACGCGTGCAATGTGTACGACGTGACGGACGACTTTGCGGCGACAGTCCGGCAGGAGACGCTCGACAATGTGCGGAGGCTGCGCCATCACGCGTCGCTCGGGCTGTGGTGCGGCAACAATGAGATCGAGTCGGCGTGGCATCACTGGGGGGATTTCCAGCAGGAGTCCGCGTATCTGCGCGCCGATTATATCAGACTGTTTGAGGAGATCCTGCCGCGGGCACTGCGCGAGGCGGATGACGAGACGTTCTACTGGCCGTCGTCCCCGTCGTCGGGCGGGTGCTTTGACGAGCCTGACGACGAAAGCCGCGGTGACGTGCACTACTGGGATGTGTGGCACGGGCAGAAGCCGTTTAGCGATTATCAGAAATATTACTTCCGGTTCTGCTCCGAGTTTGGATTTCAGTCGTTCCCGTGCCTGAAAACGGTGGAGAGCTTTACGCAGGAACAGGACAGGAATATTTTCTCCAGAGTGATGGAGAGCCACCAGAAAAACGGTTCCGCAAACAGCAGGATACTCTACTATCTATCGGAAAATTTCAAGTACCCGAAGGATTTTGGAAGTCTGCTCTACGTCTCGCAGATCCTGCAGGGAATGGCGATCAAGAGCGGTGTCGATCACTGGCGGCGCAACAGGGGGCGCTGTATGGGATCGCTGTACTGGCAGATCAACGACAACTGGCCGGTAGCGTCGTGGGCGAGTATTGACTACTATGGTCGCTGGAAGGCACTGCACTATATGGCGGCGAAGTTCTATGCGCCGGTTGCGGTGAGCATACAGAAAACGCAGGACAGCATCAGCGTCTGGCTCGAGAATGAGACGCTTTCGGAACAAAAGTGCACTGTGTCGCTGCGCGTCCGCGACATGGGATTCCACATCTTAAAACAGTGGAAGGCAGACGGACAGGCAGGTGCGCTCAGCGCGGCAGAACTGATCCGCTGTCCGTTTCAGACGGAATTTGCGGACACGGGGTTTGCGGGCGCGGACGATCTGTTTCTGGAGGCGGAGGTGGTTCTTGCGGACAAAACCGTGTTGACAGACACGGACACGCTGGTGCCCTACAAGTATCTGGCGCTGCCCAAAGTGCAGCTGACGACAGCGGTCAGGGAGCTTGCGGACGGTTTTGAGATCACGGTGTGCAGTGACGGGTTTGCACCGTTTGTGGAGATGGACTTTGCCGATGCGGATGTCATTTTCAGCGACAATTTCTTTACAATATCCAATGAAAGACCGGTGGTGGTCAGACTGGACAGGAGGGATATCCTGCGCGGAAGCTTTGCGGATGCGGCTGATCTGAGAGCGAGACTGGTGCTGACGACGGTGGAGGACACGTTTTGAGCCAGTCACTGATCACAAACGAGGCAGTCAACTGCGCGATCGATTATATCCTGCAGCACATTCATGAGGGGCTGTCTGTCGACGATGTGGCGGCGCACTGTCATTTCTCGAAATATCATTTCAGCAGGATGTTCAAGAGAGAGACAGGGGAGAGTGTCTATGCGTTCATAAAGCGGTTGAAATTGGAGCAGAGTGCATTCCGCATGAAGGTGGAGCCCGGGCGTACAGTGACGGATATCGGCTGTGAATTTGGCTGCAGTCCGTCCAATTACAGCTGGATGTTCTGCCAGCGGTATCAGACCAATCCGGTCAACTTCCGCAGGAATGTTGAGCAGGCGACGGTGAGACACGCCTTTATGCACCTGGATGCGGCTGGAGGGCGGGCAGAATCGCCCTTGCTGGGTACGCTTGGGGAAGAGGGAGCTGTTCCCGGTACATACAGCTGTCTGGAGAGCTTTGAGGAGTGTGACAGAAAGATCACGATCCGGAATCTGCCGGACTATTTTGTCCTGTATGAGCGCAGGATCGGCAGTTACCGTCATCTGAGCGGGCAGTGGGGAGCGTTTATCGGGAAATACCGGGATTTCGTGACGGAGGACACACAATTTTTCGAGCGGACTTTCGATGATCCTGTCATCACGGACGCAGACAGGTGTCTCTATGATATCTGTATGAGTGTCGACAGAAGTGCTCTGTATGATAGGTGTTTGCGCGCGGGCGCTCCGGCGCACAATACCTGCACGATACAGGGTGGGAAGTGTGCGGTGTATTCCTATAAAGGGCTGGGAAAACATATCTATGCGGCGTATCAGTCTATATTTACGGTGTGGCTGCCGCGGACGCCCTACACGCTGGATCACCGCAGTGGTCTCGCCTGCGCTGATCCTGCACTTTTTTCGGAGAAGGGCAAAAGTGTACCGCCTGGGGCGGTTTTCCTTCTCGGCGGCAGTGCTCAGAAGGACGCTGCTCAACGGGAGTTCGGAGTTTGTCGGCGAGATGTCGACAGGGATCGCCATGTTTGCTTACAACTATGTGATCATGAGACGGATCGGCGTCGATGGTGTTACGGCGTTCACGATCGTGGGTTATGTGTCCTATGTGTTTAGCATGATCGTCATAGGGTTTGGGCAGGGCGCGAGTCCGCTGGTCAGTTTCAGCTATGGGGCAAGAGCGCATGATCTTGCGGGGAGGCTGCGCAAAAAGACAAATATGCTGGTGTTTGGGATCGGTGCAGTGACTTTTATGGTCATGGTACTTTTGTCGGGGTGGTACAGCGGGCTTTTTGTGAAAAATGACGCGATCCGGGAAATGGTGCAGGATGGCATGACGATCTTTATGGTTTCCTTTTTCTTTTCCGGGGTCAATGCGGTCACTTCGTTTTATTTCACATCGATCGGAAAAGCGGTCGAGTCGGCGGTGATCTCCCTGGCGAGAGGGCTTGTGGTATTGCTGGCGTGCATCTTTGTGCTCCCGGCATATCTTGGCATGACGGGGGTGTGGCTTGCGGCGCCGGTGACGGAGATTGTTACGATCTGTATCAGCGGGGTGCTGGTGTGGCGCGATGCCGGATATCAGGCTAAAATCTGACAAAAATATATCTGAGAGGGGGAATGGGACGATGGCTGTGATGGCGATCATGACGGGGATCCAGGCGAGCGGGAAGAGCACATTCTGCAAGAAATATTTAACGGAGTACGTCAGGATCAATCTCGATACGCTCCACACGCGGAACAAGGAAAATATGGCGGTCGATGAGGCGTTTCGGCTGGGAAAGGACATG
>CAJUQU010000100.1 GCA_910588595.1 uncultured Lachnospiraceae bacterium
TATGCTTGAGGAAGACTATGAACAGGCAATTGCGTCGTATCAATTCGTTATTGACATTGATCCGAAGAACGTGGAGGCTTATCTGGGGATGGCGGAAACCTATATTGCGGCAGATGAGCAGGAAAAGGCTGTCAAAATACTGGAACGGGGTGTAAAGAGAACGGATTCAGAAGAGCTGCAGGAAGCACTGGACAAGTATACGATAGAAGCTGCGCAGGAAACAGAAACGAAAACGGAGATGGAAAGTGAAAGCAGCGATGAGGCGCAGACAAAGGAAGAAACAGCTTTGAGTGTACAGAGTGAGGAGCAGATAAGTGAACAAAGCCATGGAGATATGTTTCGGGAATATCTTGCTGGAACATTGATTCCGGCGTATGGTGTGTTTGATCCGTATCAGAGTGGGACAATGCACTCGATGGAAGAGAAATGGTTGGATCCGGCAGGTGTCATGGACGCTATGATCTTTGATTTTGATCAGGATGGTCAGGATGAGATGCTTGTATGCTATACACAACAGGACGGTGGAGAAACATCATATGTTGTCAATATGGCGATGTACGAGATTACAGACGGAAAAGTCGAACTGGCTTCCAGCGTTCCGTTTGTGGCCTATCATGACATGCAGCAGGGTGGTGTGTGGAGTCAGCCTGTTGCGTTATCAGAGGAAGAATGGTGTGAGATGTCACTCAATGCCAGTGTTGTGAACGTGAATGGAATATGTTATATCTTGTGCGAACAGTATATGCTTTACAGCGCCTTTGCAGACGGGCAGACCCAGGATTACTGGGCTTTGACCTATCAGAACGGAACATTTCAGTATGCATTGTCGTTCACGCAGGTTGGCGGCGGAAGTGCGGAATTTAAATATGCAGGATATGATTTTACAGATGGAAACTGCACAAATTGGCAGATATATTACAACGAATCTTATGAAGATGAGGAAAGCGCAATGTATGATACTTTCGAATCCGCGATAATCGCCTTTTTTGACAAGTATGGTATACATATAAAGACAGACATTGATCATTATCGCAAAGATAATAAAGGTACGATTCTTTCATTGGGAGAGAACGATATTATACGCCTGTTTGATTTTGCAAATGATATGCAAAATTATGATTACAATGAAGGAATATATGATTTTAGAGCAGCGTTGACGTCATATGGGGAGCCCTTGAACAACTGATTTGATAAGGGATTTCTTAGGTCTTGTATATCTCAGGCAGGTGTGATATATTAATATGCGATGACAGGGAACCATTGTAACGGTAATGGATCGTCGTGGATCGTCTTGTGGTTCCGAAAAAGAAACAGGGGGAGACAGAAAATGAAATGTCCAAAATGTCAGACAGAAATAAATAGCAATGCGAGGTTTTGTACGAAATGCGGCTGTAATCTCGCGGTGGAGATGGCAAAGACTGCCAAGGCACCGGAGTCGGTCCAGACAATGGCATGTACAAACTGTGGTGCGGCGTTGAAGCCGGGGGCAAAGTTCTGCGTAAAGTGCGGACAGGCAGTGGAATCTTCTGGTGGGAGTCAGACCCAGGAAGATAAAACGATGTTTTTGTATAATGAAAATAGCACTAACAGAGAAGATGACCAGACCATGATCATCGATCGCGGCAATGTCAATACAGGAAACCAGGTAGTACAGGGTCCAGCCCCTGTCCTGGATGACATCGTACCACCAGACAATAAAGGCAAAAAGAAGGATAGCGGGAGTGCAGGTAAAGGGCTGATCATAGCTGCAGTAGTCCTGCTGCTGCTGGTTATCGCCTCTGGTGTGGCATGTTTTATGGTGTGGAATGGTACGCTCCAACTTCCGTCGTTTGCCGGATCAAACAGGGAGGACAAGGAGGAGAACAGTACCGAGGATGAGTCCGAGGAGGAGAGTACTGCGCAGACAGACGCCGTCGATACGAACACGGCAGAGCTTTTTGCGGAGGCAGATCAACTGCTTGCTGAGGGAAAGAACCAGATCACTGTCGATGCGGAGGTGCTGAACGGGATGGAGAACATCCGCAGTGCGATGAATCAGTTTGCTGATCAGGCACAGGCTGCAGGAGATGCAGATATTGCGGCGGACAGGATCGCAGATGCATTTGCATCTTATGTGACAGCACTCACCAAACGCAAGGATATCATGAGTGCCCAGGAGCTGTCTGGTGCGATCTACAGTCAGATCATGAGTGAGATCAAGGACGCAGAGACGTTGGCAGAAGAGATGTCAGCAAAAGGATATACAGTGGACACCGCCTCTCTGATCACCATGAAAGATGCGTTTAAAACATCCTATACAGAACAGGTTATCAAAAAGTTTGATGATTTCACCAACAGGGAGGCATGGTCAAGGACTGAGGCATGGAATCTGATGTCTGGATTTGAGAGTGCATTTGACAGTTCGGATCTGAACGATCCATTAAGACTCCGCTATGCATATGCCCTTTCATGGTGGATACAGAAACAGATCGAAACCGATCTTGCCAATGGAACGATCACGGAAAAGGGCGCTGCCATTAAGATCGGGGGCTTGATAGAAGCTATGGATTACAATCCGATGATGATAGCCTATTACATCTCGTGTATGGATCAGGCAGGAGAGGACTGCACGCAGGTATTACAAGCTTATGAAGACATCGTGCAGCATATCGCGGATACGCAGGGAGTATGGCTGGGAGAGGATATCGAGATAGATCATTTCTGGTATTTTAATGATTTTGGTACATATTCCGTGGATGACCAGAATGGTGTTACGCCAGAGAACCGTCAATGGATCAGAGACCGCATGAGTTCTGTGGCATTTGCACAGTAGCAGGGAAACAAAAAAAGCCTCCATCGTTTCGATGGGGCTTTTTTCGGCTTCTTTCCTGTGCATTGTGCAATTATGCCGGGGAAGCAGCATCTTTGGAATATAGTATTTTTAATATGATCGGTGTAGCGATCGAGGACACAATGATCAGAAAGATCACCGATGTGAAGTACACCGGAGTCAGCAGGCCGGCTGTCAATCCCTTCTGTGCTACGATCAGTGCCACTTCTCCTCTGGTCATCATCCCCACACCGATCTTTAACGAGTCCAGAACGTTAAATCTGCAGACACGTGCCATCAGTCCGCAGCCGACGATTTTTGAGATCAGTCCGACGGCGACAAAGGCGATGGAAAAGACCAGAATGCTCATATTAACGCTCTCTACATTCGTTTTCAGACCGATACTGGCAAAGAAGACCGGACCGAACAGCATGTAGGAATTGATGTCCATTTTCTCCGCAATGTAGCTCGAGTCGCGGATCGAGCAGAGAATGATCCCGGCAACATAGGCGCCTGTGATATCGGCGATGCCAAAATGTCGTTCCGCTATGTACGCCATGGCGAGGCAGAACGCCAGACCAAGGATCGGTATGCGCCTCGTGTGCGGGTATCTGTTGTCCACGTACTGAAATAACTTATAAAAGACAAAACCGACCACTATGGCAAAGACGAAGAACAAAACGGTGTTGATCAGTACCGTCATTGGATTGGAGTCCGGGCTCTTAAAGCCGATCACAAAGGTGAGTACGATGATGCCGATGATATCATCGATGATCGCAGCACTCAATATGGTGGTGCCGACGTGGCCTTTTAGTTTACCCATCTCTTTTAATGATTCCACAGTGATGCTCACAGAAGTGGCGGTGAGGATCGTACCTACAAAGACCGCCTTGTAAAAGCCTTCTGAACCCCACGGTGATGCGCCGTAGAATGCCATATAGAGCAGTGCGCCGCATATCAATGGAATAAATACGCCGGAACAGGCGATCAGGGTGGCGATCGGTCCGGTCTTCATCAAATCCTTTAAGTCTGTCTCAAGTCCCGCAGAGAACATCAGCAGCACCACGCCGACCTCGGCGAGCTGAACCAGAAAATCTGATTGTTCCACCCAGCCTAAAACGCTCGGACCGATCAACAGCCCTGCGAGGATCTCCCCCACGACCTGCGGCGCCTTACACTTTCTGGCTGCGATTCCGCATACTTTAGCAGCGACGATAATGATAGCTAGATTCTTAAACATGAAATACGATTCCATTTTAATCCCCCTCTTTCGTGTATTCATCGTATTTTCTTTTCCGTGTCTACATTATAGACGTTTGGCGATACAAAATCAATACGAAATTTTTCGAAATCTAAATCATAGAAATTGTGGAAAATTGACAAAATTTATAGATTTATACTGTGAAAAATGTTACTTTTGTTGATTGACAAAAATAGGAAACAATACTATATTAGAGGCAAGAAATGGGTTTCAGATATTCATGGAAAGCTTCCGATACCAAATTGGGGTGGTGCAGGAAGGCGAGAGTATAATGTAAAAGGAATGGGGAGTTTGTATGATAAGTAGAAACATATTTTTATCGGATGTGGATGATGTGATGGAGTTTGTCCACCAGACAGAGAAGTGTTCTTACGATGTTGAGATCTCTATAGGAGACAGCGTGATCAATGCAAAATCGATCATGGGAATGTTGAGCAAGGGGTTCCGGCGTATGATGCAGATGAATATCCATGCGGAGAAAGCGAAAGCAGATGAGTATTTGGAGAGGATCGGAAGATTTTGTATTTAGTGTGGAATCAAAGATTTCTCGATCCTGATCAGAGTGCCTGCCGGGGCGGGCGGAGGGAAGTTATCCCGAGATTTATTCATTGACAAAAAGGGAAGGAATTGTTACAATACTGAATATCGATAAAAGCTGTGAAAAGAATAAGTAGCTTTCATGGGAACTTACAGAAAGCCGCCGGTTGATGAGAGGCGCAAGGGAATGTGAAAGTGAATACCTCTTGGAGCTGCGCACCGAAATCTGCGCGAGTATGGATCAGCGCAAAAGTAGGCTGTGACGGAGTCCCCGAACGTTATATCTGGAGGAGTATCGGAAATATCATTCTTTGTAATTGAATGCGGCAGCATTCAATTTGTTTCCCGTACTTGCTGAGGCATAGGGTGTGAGTCCTGTGTGAAAAAAGGTGGTAACACGTGGTTTATACCTCGTCCTTTGAACGTATTAACATTCAAGGGGCGATTTTTTTGTCCCTTGTACGAAGGCTCAGTACGATGAAAGAACTGGGCATGCCCGGTTGGGAATACCCGGTTGGGAATACCCGGTTGGGTATAGACAACTAGGCAGGTATGAAAGGAGCAGGAAAGAAAATGAAATTGTATGATGAACTGGTGGCAAGAGGATTGATTGCGCAAGTGACAGATGAGAACGAGATCAAGGAATTGATCAACAACGGAAAGGCGGTTTTTTATATCGGCTTTGACCCGACGGCAGACAGCCTGCACGTAGGGCACTTCATGGCACTCTGCCTGATGAAGCGGCTCCAGATGGCAGGGAACAGACCCATCGCCCTGCTCGGCGGCGGCACGGCAATGGTCGGAGATCCGTCAGGAAAGACAGACATGCGCAGGATGATGACGACAGAGACGATCCAGCACAATGTGGACTGCTTTAAGAAACAGATGAGCAGGTTCATTGAATTTGGCGAGGGCAAGGCGATGATGGTCAACAATTCCGACTGGCTGCTTGACCTGAATTATATGGATGTGCTGCGCGAGATCGGACCGCACTTTTCTGTGAACCGCATGCTCGCCGCAGAGTGCTACAAACAGCGCATGGAGAAGGGGCTGACATTCCTCGAGTTCAACTACATGATCATGCAGAGCTTTGACTTCTACACATTGTTCCAGAAATACGGATGCAATATGCAGTTTGGCGGGGACGATCAGTGGAGCAATATGCTCGGCGGCACGGAGCTGATCCGCCGCAAGCTCGGCAAGGACGCTTACGCCATGACGATCAACCTCCTGCTCAACTCCGAGGGCAAGAAGATGGGCAAGACCGAGTCCGGCGCGGTGTGGCTCGACGCTGAGAAGACGACTCCGTATGAGTTCTTCCAGTACTGGCGGAATGTGTCGGATGCAGATGTGATCAAATGCCTGAAAATGCTCACATTCCTTCCGCTCGAGGAGATCGAGGTGATGGAGGAATGGGAGGGAAGCGAGCTCAACAAGGCAAAGGAGATCCTCGCGTTTGAACTTACACAGCTGGTGCACGGCACAGAGGAGGCACAGAAGGCGAAGGAGGCTGCCGCAGCGCTGTTTGCAGGTGGTGCGAACTCGGACAACATGCCAAAGACCGTGCTTGCTGACGAGAATTTTACAGACGGGAATATCGATATCCTGACACTCCTTGTGACAGCGGGCATGACCGCTTCAAAATCGGAGGCTAGACGTGCTGTGGAGCAGGGCGGTGTGTCTGTCAACGGAGAGAAGATCACAGATGCAAAGACGGCGTACACAAAGGATACGTTTACAGAGGAATTCGTGCTGAAAAAGGGAAAGAAGAACTTTCAGAGAATATGTTTATGATCGTGATCGAGTAGGGGAATGACCTTCTCCACTACCCGCGCGCCGGCCACCCGTCAGCGAACCGATTTATCGGTTTGATGACATTCTTCCTCTGGGTGCCCGTGTGCATAAAAATGAGCAGGCGTACGCCTGCTCGCTTTTATATCTTGAAGATCTCGTTGCCGTTGAGATAAAGCTCGATGATCTGTTGGATCTTCTCGGTGGGAGTAGATACCTGCTCCAGGGACAGGTCATGATTTAGAAAATCTATGATAGAGGCGAGGAATTTGCCCATGTCTGCCTCAAGGTAATACGGTCTGGTCAGCAGTTCGGGTGGGCGGTAGCTCAGATTAGTCGTGATCACTCTGTCAAATACCCCTTCTTTATAGGCATTGTCAAATGCGGCGAGACCATTCGTGAAGATTCCAAATGTAGTGCAGATAAACACGCGCTTGGCATTCATTGCCTTGAGCTGTCTGGCAGTGTCGATCATGCTGTCACCCGATGAGATCATATCGTCAATGATGATGATGTCTTTGCCCTTGATGTCATTTCCCAGAAATTCGTGGGCGACGATCGGATTTTTGCCGTTTACGATCCGGGTATAGTCACGCCGCTTGTAAAACATACCTGTGTCGGCGCCGATCACGGTCGAGAAGTAGATCGCCCTGTCCAGCGCCCCCTCGTCGGGCGAGATGACAATGATATGATCCTTGTCCAATATCAGATCCTTCTCTGCGTGCAGAAGTGCCCTCATGAACTGATAGTGCGCAGTAAAATTGTCAAAACCGCTCAGTGGTGCGGCGTTCTGGATCCTTGGATCATGGGCGTCAAATGTGATGAAATTGCTGACACCCATCTGGGTAAGTTCTTTGAATGCGTATGCGCAGTCGAGCGATTCTCTTCCGTTGCGCCTGTGCTGCCTGCCCTCATACAGGAAAGGCATGATCACACTGACGCGGTGGGCTTTTCCGTTTGTCGCCCCGATGATGCGCTTTAGGTCCTGATAGTGGTCGTCGGGGGACATGTGGTTTGTGTAGCCGTTCATGTTGTACGTCAGGCTGTGATTGCACACATCTACAAGGATAAACAGGTCTTTTCCGCGCACGGTCTCTTCTAGAACTGCCTTTCCCTCACCGCTGTTAAAGCGGGGCGTGCTGAATCTGAAGAGATAGTTGTTTTCGGCGTAACCCTGAAAAGCGGGATCATTGATATACACATTGTTTACTTTGCTGCGAAAGTCCACGAGATAGTTGTTTACCTCATCTCCGAGTTCCGCGGCGCTGTTTAGGACAAGCAGTTTTAATGGTGCCACAGGCATGGCATTTTTAAGCTGTTTGAGATATGACATTCGGCATACAGTCCTTTCTGGTTTTTCATAAAACGTTTCAATATATTTTATATCATTCAGGTAGTGACACGTCAAGGAATTTCTAGTATTATTATAGAAAGGTATGCAACAGTTCAGCCCGGGACTTCGCACTGCGCTGCGAAGTCCGTGAGAAAGCATAGCGGCCTAGATGCAGACACCGCGAAGCGGTTTTTGCATGGCTTGATGTTTGTAACAGGAAGCCGAAGGCTGAACTGTTACAAAGGTATAGATTTGGGATTGCTCGCTGCAAGGGCAGAGTGATCTGTGATAGATAAGGGAAATAGAAAAAGGATAAGGGATATATGGAAAAAGAGAACTTACACATCATCGACAAGGTGGCTCAGGGCAGTATCGCCGAGGAGCTGGAGATTGAGGCGGGCGACGTACTTGTCGAGATCAACGGAAATCGAATAGAGGATATCTTTGACTACCAGTACTATACACAGGACGAATATATTGAAGTGCTGGTTCGAAAACCGTCAGGCGAGGAATGGCTCCTCGAGATCGACAAAGAATATGATGAGGATCTGGGTATTACGTTTGAGAATGGTCTGATGGATGACTACCGATCCTGCCGCAATAAGTGTATATTCTGCTTCATTGACCAGATGCCAAAGGGAATGCGGGAAACGCTGTATTTCAAGGATGATGATTCGAGGCTTTCATTTTTGCAGGGAAATTATGTGACACTGACCAATATGTCTGACGAGGATGTCGACCGCATCATCAAGTATCATCTTTCTCCGATCAATGTCTCCTTTCAGACGACGAATCCCGAGCTGCGCTGCAGGATGTTGAACAACCGTTTTGCAGGACAGGCTCTGGAGAAAGCGTGGAAACTTGCCAGGGCAGGGATCACCATGAACGGGCAGATCGTGCTGTGCAAGGGGATCAACGATGGCGGGGAGCTGGAGAGAAGCATCAGGGATCTGTCAGCGTACCTTCCAAATCTGGAAAGCGTCTCGGTGGTGCCGGTCGGATTGTCCAAATACCGCGAAGGTCTGTTTGCGCTAGAGCCATTTACGAAAGAAGATGCCAGACAGGTACTTGATATCATTCATAGATGGCAGGAGAGACTTTATCCGGAGCATGGCGTTCATTTTATCCATGCAAGTGATGAGTGGTATATCCTTGCGGGGGAGGCGCTTCCGGAGGAGGAGCGATATGACGGCTATCTGCAGCTCGAGAACGGCGTCGGCATGCTGCGGCTTCTGATCGACGAGTTTCAGGAGGCATTTGACGGGCTGGGAACTGCGAGAGCTGCCGGGATCGCGCCAAGGGAGCTGTCGATCGCGACAGGGATGCTCGCCTGCAGCTTTATATCCGACATGGCTGGGCAGCTTATGGAGGCATTTCCGCAGTTGACGGTTCACATTTATCCGATCAGAAATGATTTTTTTGGGGAGATGATAACGGTATCCGGTCTGTTGACCGGACAGGATCTGCTGGCACAGCTCAAAGGAAAGCCTCTGGGGGAGAAACTGCTGCTGCCGCAAAATGTACTAAAGAGTGGTGAGACTGTATTTCTCGATGATATGACTCTCGCCGACCTCGAAAAAGCTTTACAAGTGCCGATAGATATTGTAAAATCAAGCGGGCAGGATCTGCTTGATGCGATATTGAAATAGTAATTATAGAAGTGATATTATGGGCTGATTTCGTTATTGAAAGCAATATGTACCCAAAATACGGATAGAAATGGAGATACAGGATCAAATGGAACAGAGAACCAAGAAACCGATCGCAGCGATCGTAGGGCGCCCAAATGTGGGGAAATCGACGCTGTTTAATATGCTTGCAGGGGATAAGATCTCGATCGTGAAGGATACGCCGGGGATCACCAGGGACCGGATTTATGCGGATGTGACCTGGCTGAACTGGAACTTCACTTTGATCGATACCGGCGGCATTGAGCCCGACAGCAAGGACATTATTTTGTCGCAGATGCGCGAGCAGGCGCAGATCGCGATCGACACGGCGGATGTGATCATTTTTCTGGTCGATGTGCGTCAGGGGCTTGTGGATGCGGACTCGAAGGTGGCTGACATGCTTCGCAGGAGCCGCAAGCCGGTGGTGCTTGTCGTCAATAAAGTGGACAGTTTTGCCAAGATGGAGGCGGATGTCTATGAATTCTACAATCTCGGTATCGGGGAACCATACCCGATCTCATCGGTCAACAAGCTGGGACTTGGAGAGATGCTCGATGCCGTGACGGCGCTGTTTGACAAGGAGGCGCTGACGGAGGAGGACGACGACAGACCGCGGGTTGCCATTGTCGGAAAACCCAATGTCGGAAAATCGTCCATTATCAATAAGATTGCCGGTGAGGAGCGCGTGATCGTGTCCGATATCGCAGGTACGACCAGGGACGCGATCGACACGGAGATCATGTACAATGACAGAGAGTATGTGTTTATCGATACGGCAGGACTCCGCAGGAAAAATAAGATCAAAGAAGAGCTCGAGCGCTTCATGATCATCCGCACCGTGAGCGCGGTGGAGCGCGCCGATGTGGTGGTGCTGGTGATCGATGCGGTGGAGGGCGTCACGGAACAGGACGCCAAGATCGCCGGGATCGCACACGACAGAGGAAAGGGTATCATCATCGCGGTAAACAAGTGGGACGCGATCGAAAAGGACGACAAGACGATCTATCGCTTTACAGAAAAAGTGCGCAGTACACTGTCTTTCATGCTGTATGCGGAGATCGTATTCATATCCGCGGTCACGGGACAGCGGCTGAACAAACTGTTTGAGACGATCGACATGGTGATCGAAAACCAGTCTCTGCGCATCTCGACAGGTGTTGTCAATGAGATCGTCACGGAGGCGGTAGCGCTCCAACAGCCGCCATCGGACAAAGGAAAGCGCCTCAAGATCTTCTACACGACACAGGCAGGCGTGAAACCGCCGACGTTTGTGGTGTTTGTCAACGACAAAGAACTGATGCATTTTTCATACACCAGATACCTTGAAAATAAGATCAGGGAGACGTTTGGTTTCAGGGGAACCCCGCTGAAATTCATCATCAGGGAGCGCAAAGAGGACAAGAAATAAATCATAATCAAAAATCATAAAATCAAAAAAATCATAATAAGAAAGGTCGTATTTGGAAAATGATTCGGTTGGTATGCTTGTTGATCGGTTATATTTTCGGCTGTTTTCAGACGTCGTACATCTACGGGAAGCTGCACGGCATTGATATCAGACAGCATGGGAGCGGCAATGCGGGAACGACAAACTCCCTCCGTGTCCTCGGGAAAAAGGCGGGCGCGATCGTACTGCTCTGCGATATCCTCAAGACAGGGCTTGCCATGACGGTTGTGAGACTGCTGTTTCGGGCACAGTACGGCGATATCTCGTATCTGCTTGTGATCTATGCGGCAGCGGGAGCGATCCTGGGACACAATTTTCCTTTTTATCTGGGCTTTAAGGGCGGAAAGGGGATCGCCTGCACAGCGGGACTCGTGATCTTTTTCCACCCGTATATGCTCATTCCGCAGGTCATCACTTTTTTCGGGATCTTCTTTGCGACGCATTACGTGTCACTGGGCTCGCTGGTGGTGGAGATCGTGCTGATCGCGGAGATGGTCATCTTCGGACAGATGGGAGTGTGGGGAATGGATCAGGCGGCGTTAAATGAACTCTACCTCGTGACGGTACTGCTGGCGCTGCTCGCCTTTTGGGGACACCGCGCCAACATTAAGCGGCTGATACATAAAGAGGAGAGAAAGACGTATATTAACAAGAGAGAAGAGCGATGAGGACGGGGATGATCCCGGGCAGATGCAGAGAAAATATACGGCAAAATGATGCAATAAAGGAAAGGGTGGTGTGCCATATGGCAAGGATAGGAATGATCGGAGCAGGCAGCTGGGGAATCGCACTGACGGTGCTGCTGCACAACAACGGACATGACATCACGGTGTGGTCAGCATTGAAGGATGAGATCGACATGCTTGGCAGGGAGCATGAGCATAAGGACAAACTTCCGGGGGTGAAGCTCGCGGACGATATCGTGTTCACGACAGCGCTTGCAGAAGCCGTGAAAGAAAAGGATATTCTGGTACTTGCAGTGCCTTCCTCGTTCACAAGGGCAACGGCATGCAGCATGAAAGAATGCGTGGCAGAAGGACAGATCATCGTGAATGTGGCAAAAGGGATCGAGGAGTCCTCGCTGATGACGCTCTCACAGGTGATCGAGGATGAGATACCGCAGGCGGATGTGGCGGTTTTGTCGGGGCCGTCCCACGCGGAGGAGGTCGGCAAGTGTATTCCCACCACGATCGTGGTC
>CAJUQU010000101.1 GCA_910588595.1 uncultured Lachnospiraceae bacterium
GATCTACACTCTTTCCCTACACGACGCTCTTCCGATCTTGCGGCGTGGATATCGCAGCCGCTGCAGGACAGTGCGTGGGCATCGTGGGGACAAATGGCTGCGGAAAATCAACACTGTTGAATATCCTTGCCGGATTGAGAAGAGCGGACAAAGGGGAGATCTACTTTGATGGGAACCGCGCGCAGGGCAGGGAGTTTTTTATCCGCTATGTGGGGTATGTGCCGCAGGAGAGCAATCTGATACCGGAGCTGAGTGTGATGGACAATCTACGCCTGTGGTATCAGGATGCAGGGATGCTTAGGCAGTCGCTTGAACAGGGATTTCTGAGGGCACTCGGCGTCGAACGGATGTGCCGCATGAAAGCGGGAAAACTCTCGGGGGGCATGAAAAAACGCGTGAGTATCGGATGTGCGCTGGCGGGAGATCCGCCGATCCTGGTACTGGATGAGCCGGACGCGGCGCTTGATCTGCCGGGAAAGGCGGATATCAGGAAATATCTTTGCATGTATAAGCAGATGGGGGGCACAGTCCTTCTCGCCACGCATGATGAGATCGATTTGGAGCTGTGTGACAGGGTTTATACCCTCAGCGGAGGCGTGAGCAAAGAGATCGACAGGACGCTGCGGGGGGAAGGGCTGCTGAATCAGATAAAGGAGTAAAACAAAGTGGAAGAAAACAGTAAAATTGAGACAAGTGCAGACAATTCTGGCGGCGGGAGCATGCTGTACAGTGCAGAACCGCATCCACAGGCACAGGAGAGCGGGCATTCTTCTGTGTATGGTGGAGAATTGCCGCAGCAGGAGACGCGAGAGGTTCCTACGATGCAGCTGACAGAGCCGGTGCAGCTGTCCAAACCAACAGAGCCGGTTCCGCCGTCAGAACCAACAGAGCCGCCGCAGCTGTCAAAACCGACAGAGCCGGTGCAGCTGGTAAAACCGTCAGGGGCGTCGCCGGATTTACAGCCGTTGGGGTCAGTGCAGCTGACAGAGCCAGTGCAGACGCCAGTGTTGCCGGTTCCGCCGCAGCCCATGCAGTCTGGGAACGGACAGTTCGATTATCATGGACAGCCCGTTCAAAATCCGATGGGATTCGGACCGATGCAGGTGCCGCCGTCAGTGCAGGGAGCACCTGCGGCGAAACCGAAGAAGAACTTTGCAGGACTTATTGTGGGCATACTCTGTGCCGCGGCAGTGGTCATTGTCATAGTGGTTGGCGCGCTCGCGGCAAAAGTGTTTCTAGGCGGTACCAGCCCGGAAAAACAGCTCGCCCAAGGCTTTGCGATCATGACTGAGGAGATGGCAGCATACCAGAGTCCGTTCGCCGAGGAGATTGGATTGGATGCGTTAAATAAGCTGAGAGATACAGATCCAGTACATACCAATGTCGACCTCTCCTTTACGGATCCAAATGAGATAAGCGACATTACCAACATCAATCTGGAACTGGACAGTATCACTGACTATCAGAAAAAGATGGCGAAATACGGATTGAGTGCGGGGGCGTATGGATTCAGCATAAATGTGGCGAATATCGTTGCAGCTGACAATACAATATATCTAAGTGTTCCGCTGCTTTTCAATAACGACGTATACAGTATGGAACTTACAAATCTGGGGAGAGATTTTAACAATTCAGGCTGGTCCTCTTACTTTTTAGAGACACTGCCGGAAGATTTTTCCATGACATTGTTTGAGGATTTCGGATCACGGGACGGTGTTGGGATATTCGGTGAAGAGGGTGAGCTGTGGAAGATTGTCAAAGAACAGAGCGAAGCAAGTGCAGATTCCGTGAAGTTTGAATTTATCGAGCAGAAGAGGGAGTTTGGAATCAATGGAACAACTGCGGAGTATGGCGGTGTCCGGTTTACGATAGACAAGGATATGTACAATGACATCTTGGAGGCGATCCATGAGGACATTCTTTCAAGTGATTTCTACAATGAATATCTGAAAAGATGTCAGTTTGCATATGGTTATTATTATGATGATTTCAAGGAGCAGCTGGATCAGGTCATCGATCAGACATTTGGCATTCGGGTTGAGCAGGATATTGTCTATGACTTCTATCTGGATAAAAAAGGGCGCATTATCAATATATCTACACCGGGGGACATCGCGGTTTCCAGCAAGGATTCGTATATCGAGTCCTATGCGATTGACATTGATTTTACTGGTACGGAGCGCGCGTTGGATTCCATTGAAGGCGGGATCTATGTAAAGGCGGGCGAAGAGATCCTGTATATGGGGATTTCAAGGACAGCTGTCATCACAGAAGATCAGTACAGCGAGAATCTGACGCTGAGTCTGCAGGAGAACATCAGCGATGATGAGATCACTTTCTGGTATGCAAATGAATGGGATTATGATGACCTTACATTTGACCTGAAGATGGCGTTCGATGTGCCGGGTTCGAGTTTGGGGATCAATGTGGATGGAGCCTTCACGGATATTGTGAAAGGTGAAAGCTTCACTTTACAGCTCGATCACGGGGAAATGACAATAGACGGGGAAGACATGCTGCTGATGAGAGGTTCGGTCGTGGTAGAGCCGGCGGAAAATGAGATTGAGGTGCCGGATCATACGATCGATGTGTTTGAAATGAGTGAGTCAGATGTCGAGGATCTGTTTTATAACTTATTGTATCAATGATGGATATGAAAAAATATAGAATTTGGTTACAAATGGAATATAAGAGGGCGGCAGTCATGCTGCCCTCAATTTTAAAGAGGGCAGTCGTGCTCGCGGCTGTATGTCTGGCCGCTGCCGGCGTGCTCGCTTTTTGTGCGGGTGTTTTACAGGACCATGGCGATGGAGACTCCAGGCTTAAGGTTGGCTATACAGCAAAGGAGGATCAGATCACAGCCCTGGCGCTCGCTTACATACAGGGTATGGAGTCGGTCAAGAGCCTCTGCAGCCTTGAACCTGTTTCTGAGCAGGAAGGAAGGCAGCTTTTGCAGGACGGAGAGCTGTCTGCGCTGATCGTACTTCCGAACGATGTCATCAATGAAATACTGTCTGGAAGCAATACTCCTGCCACACTGTATCTGCCGCCAAAACCTGATCATGCCGTGTCCGGCGGCCTGGGCGCGGTGCGCAGTATGCTCTTTGAGGAGTTTGCCTCGGCGGCAGTCGGAATGCTCGGCACTGCACAGGCTGAAATATATGCATCGGGTGCGATCCTTTGGGAACTTTCATCGGAGTACGGATCAGAGATATTTGCAGACGGCTTTCTGCAGTCAGTGTATGATGACGTCAACAGGTTCAATCTGCAGACGGCTGCCAACAGGGAAAAGCTGTTTCACAAAAGAGTCCTTTCGGTGACGGAAAATGACTCCTATGCCGTCTATTATGGAAGTGCGCTCCTCACGGTATATGTGCTGTTCGCTGGACTTTTCCTGGGCAAATACTGCAAGAGGAGCAGCCTGCAGCAGGCGATGGCGGACAGGCGCCTGGGAGTGGGCTATGCAGCACAGCTCGCGGCAAGGTGTCTTGCAGGCAGTGTGCTGATGATTTTTACTGCGTTGCTGCCGTTTCTGGTGCTGTTTGTGATGGAGCTGCTCCCGCAGACAGACAGTCTGCTGACAGTCCGGATCACATGGCAGGGATCAGTCAGTCTGCTCTTGATCACAGGCTTTATGACGGTATATTTTATGATGATCTATCAGATCGTCGAAAAACGTGAGTCCGCGCTGGTAGTAACGGGAATAGCGGCTGTACTCCAGTCATATCTGTCAGGCTGCCTGATCCCGTCGGTATTCCTGCCAAAGGCAGCAGGATCCATCGGAAGATTGCTGCCCGCGGCGATGGTCAAAAAAGGGTTTACCATATTGCTGACAGGGGATACGCAGTATTTTTTTGATGTGGCTGTGGGATTGTGTGCATGGGGGCTGTTGTTGTTCCTTTGCACAGTGATGTTCATGCATATCGGGGAGCGCAATAGGTCGGCGGCAGATGCGGGGGTGACGAAGGTAGGGATCCGTGTTCCGTCACTGGGCATGGTGCTGCTGCGGCGTCTCCTGCACAGGAAGAGTATGTGGATCAGCCTGGGGTTCATCGTTGTGCTGTCAGCAGTGGTCAGGGAGATCGAACAAAACTCAGAGACGCAGATCAAGGCAGCTGTCTACGATGAATCGGGAGAGTATGTGGAGCTGCTGGAAGCTTACGACGGGGTGGTGGTGTTTGAACAGTATGAGAGTGAGGACGCCGTTCAGCGGGCGGTGTTAAAGGGCAGTGCGGAGTGTGGATATGTCCTTTCGGCGGCATTGCCGCAGGAAATGGCTGCCATGCATGAAGCTTCGTCCTCACGCCGTGCAGACGGGGGGATCGTGGTCTATCAGGATGCGGACGCCGTGGCGGTTCCTGTCGTGAACGAGATCTTGTTTGAGCGGATCTTCAGGCAGGTGTCCCTGAAATGGTTTGGGGACTATATCTCACAGAACGAAGTGATCAGAAAATTGGGGGCGGACGAGGAGCGTTTGCGAAAGATCGCAGAGGAATGCTTTGACAGGGAGATCATGGCGGGCACGACATTTCGTTTTGAGATCCGGCGTCTGGCTGTTGACAGCGCGTCAGCGGAGGATGACAACGCAGCTGAAGAAAAACGGACTGTGTATCCTGTGTATATGGTTGCCGTCATTGCAGTAGCCTTGTGTGCACTGCAGGGGATCATGCAGGTTGCCAGCGATGTCAGGGAACAGAATTTTTATAAGAGGAACAGATGGCAGGTTTCCGTGCTGACACTGCTTCTTCCGCTGATGCTGGGGGGATTGTGTGCGCTTATGATCATCATGACGGCGATGGGATAAACACACGACATTGGGCACATAGTGAAACACGGAGAAACCAGACAAAGCATATTGACATTGTAGGAAATAAATGATATAAATGATGGTAGCAGATCAAATCAATAGGTGATGAGTTGTTAGGAGGCTGTTTATGATCATATCGACGAAGGGGCGATATGCCCTGCGGATCATGCTGGATCTCGCCGGGCATATGGGGGAGACGACAAAGCTCAAAGATATCGCGTCCAGGCAGGAGATATCTGAAAAGTATATGGAGCAGATCATTGCAGTGCTGAACAGGGCTGGATACGTGCGCAGCACCCGCGGGGCACAGGGCGGATATCAGTTAGTGAGGGCGCCGCAGGATTATACAGTCGGAATGATCCTCCGGCTGACTGAGGGGTCTCTTGCACCGGTCGAGTGTCTTGCGGAACATGCACTTCCCTGCGATCGTGAGGGAAAATGTGCTGCTGTTGAGGTGTACAGGCGCATCTACGCGGCGGTGAACAATGTCATAGACACGATGACGCTGCAGGATCTGGTCGATATTGAGGAGGAGAAGTCGGCAGATCATGATGTGATATGAGGAGGCATAATTTTCAGAAGTTTGATCAAGCCCTCTACGGAGTATACGGTTGGCGGGATGTTTTCATGAAAGTAGATGGAAACGTATAGGGCTTTGACTGGCATATATCCTATCATACAAGTAGAAATAGTAGGGATAAAACAAAAACAGAAAAATGAGAAATATTAAGAAACGAGGAGAGAAGAAAATGATCTATCTTGATAATGCAGCGACGACCAAGGTTTCAGAGGAAGTCTTTGAGGCAATGAAACCGTATTTTTGTGAACTGTACGCAAATCCATCCGGAATCTATTCCTTTGCAGGAAGATCCATGAAGGCAGTAAATGAGGCGAGAAAAAGCATTGCGGACCTGATCGGTGCACAGCCCAATGAAATTTATTTTACAGCCGGCGGAAGTGAGTCGGACAACTGGGCGGTCAAAGCTGCGGCAGAATTTTGCCGGACAGGAGGGAAACATATCATCACTTCCACGATCGAGCATCATGCGGTGCTGCATACCTGTCAGTATCTGGAGAAGCAGGGGTATGAGGTCACTTATGTGGATGTGGATGAGTATGGTGTGATAAAACTTGATGAACTGGAGGCGGCGGTCAGGCAGGATACCATACTGATCACAGTCATGGCGGCAAACAATGAGATCGGCACGATACAGCCGATAAAGGAGATCGGCGCGCTGGCAAGGAAGAACGGGATCCTGTTTCACACAGATGCAGTACAGGCATATGGGCATATTCCCTTAAATGTCGACGAACTGGGAATAGATATGCTCAGCGCCAGCGGACACAAGTTTCATGGTCCCAAAGGGATCGGGTTCCTCTATATACGGAAAGGGGTGCGCATCGGCTCGTTTGTACATGGCGGTGCGCAGGAGCGTTCACGCCGCGCCGGTACACTCAATACACCGGGCATCGTGGGCATCGGAGCGGCGGCGAGACTTGCAGCAGACGGTATACAGGAACGGATGGAGAAGGAGACGGCGCTGAGGGACTATCTGATCAGGAGAGTGCTCGGGGAAATACCATACAGCCGGCTAAACGGTCACAGGACAGACAGACTCCCGAACAATGCAAACTTCTGTTTTCGGTTTATAGAGGGGGAGTCGCTTCTCATACTGCTCGATCAGCAGGGGATCTGTGCATCATCTGGCTCGGCGTGCACATCCGGTTCACTCGATCCGTCTCATGTATTGCTGGCGATCGGACTTCCCCACGAGACTGCACACGGTTCCCTGAGACTGACACTCTCGGAGGAAACGACAAAAGAAGACATCGATCAGACGGTGGAGGCGGTTAAGAGGATCGTGGAGCGGCTTCGGTCCATGTCGCCGTTATATGAGGATTTTATGAAAAAGGACCAGAAGAAGGAGGTATGAGGATCGATGTACAGTGAGAAGGTAATGGATCATTTCAGCAATCCGCGCAATGTGGGAGAGATCGAGCATCCAAGCGGTGTGGGTACTGTAGGAAACGCGAAGTGCGGTGATATCATGCGCATGTATCTCGACATAGATGATAAGGGTATCATACAGGAGGCAAAGTTCAAGACATTTGGCTGTGGCGCCGCGGTGGCGACCAGCAGCATGGCGACGGAGCTCGTCAAAGGCAAAACCGTTCAGCAGGCGCTGGAGGTGACGAACAAGGCAGTCATGGAGGCGCTTGACGGGCTGCCGCCTGTGAAGGTGCACTGCTCCCTGCTCGCGGAGGAGGCCATTCATGCGGCACTGTGGGATTACGCGGAGAAAAACAATATCACGATCGAAGGTCTGGAAAAGCCTGTCGATGATATCGAGGAAAAAATTGAAGAGGAATATTGAGAGATTGAGGATCCGGTTGTTTCGACGACCGGATCTTTTCACAAAATCTGAATAATATTTATTGATAATATCGACAAGTTGCACTATACTATTAGGTAAGCGTAACACCAAGACAGCGCAAAATATCCAAAGGAGGATGAAGGATGAAGTATGTGATCTTAGGCGGGGCGGCAGCCGGTACAAAAGCAGCGGCGAAAATAAAGCGCCTTGACAGGCAGGCGGAGGTGCTGATCTTCACAAAGGGTGCAGATATTTCCTACGCGGGCTGCGGGCTCCCCTACTATATCGGCGGTGATATCGCCTCGCGGGAGGCATTGATCGTGAATACACCAGACAAATATGAAGGGCTTACAGGGGCGAAGGTGGAGATCTGCTGTGAGGCCATCGGTGTTGACAGTGATAGAAAAGAAGTGTCCATACGGCGCATGGGCGGCAGTGTTTTTTCGGAAACATATGACAGATTGGTCATTGCGACCGGAGCGGAGCCCTTTGTTCCTCCAGTGGACGGTGTGGGACTTTCGGGGGTATTCGAAGTGCGCACACCGGATGACGCGGTGACGATCCGCGAGTATGCACAGGTCAGAAAGTGCCGCAAAGCGGTTGTCTGCGGGGCTGGTTTTATCGGGCTCGAGGTGGCAGAAAACCTGGCGGCTTCCATGGATGTGGTTGTGATCGATGCAGCGCCCCAGATCATGCCAAATGCGTTTGACAAGGACATGGCGGAATATGCGAAACGCAGGATCAAGGAAAACGGTATTCGCGTGCTCACATCGATGAGCCTCAAAGGGATCAACGGAGAAGATCATGTGGAGAGCGTCAACACGGACAGCGGCGTTCTGGCAGCCGATATCGTGATCCTGGCGATCGGTGTGCGTCCGGCGACGGCATTCCTGAAGGATTCAGGGATCGAGATGTTCAAGGGCACTGTGATCGTGGACGCGAATATGCAGACAAACATTCCGGATATCTATGCAGTTGGTGACTGTGTAATGGTAAAGAATGCGATCACAGACAAGCCGCAATGGTCGACCATGGGTTCGACGGCAAATCTTGCAGCCCGCGCGATGGCAAAGAAAATGTACGATCAGGGACCTGGTTATGGCGGCTGTCTCGGGACGGGTGTCGTGCGGCTGCTTCCGACGTTGAACGGGGGACGGACAGGGCTCACGCAGGAACAGGCATCAGCTGCGGGCATCGATGCGACATCCGTCGTCTGTGTCCTCGATGACAAGGCGCACTACTATCCGGGAGCATCGTCCTTTATCATCAAGCTGACCGCGGAGACAGCAAGCCGCAGGATTCTGGGGATCCAGGTACTTGGATCGGGAGCTGTCGACAAGATGGTCGACATCGCCGTGACAGGAATTTATCAGAAAATGAAGCTGGACGATTTCGAAACGATGGATTTCGCTTATGCACCGCCGTTTTCCACGGCGATCCATCCGTTTGTCACAGCGTGCTACATACTGGAGAATAAGCTCGACGGCGTGATCGACAGCATGAGTCCGTCGGAGTATGCTTCCGGTGCGGCAAAAGATCACACCGTGATCGACGCACTGCCGGCTCCGGCGATCCCCAATGCGCGCTGGATCGATCTGTCCAAAGTAACAGAACCGATCGAGGGGCTCGACAGAGATGCGAAACTGCTTCTTGTCTGTGCGAAAGGAAAGAGAGGCTATTTTCTGCAGAACCGCCTAAAGGCGCTGGGATATACGAACACACTTGTCCTGGAGGGCGGCATTACATTCAACGAGGTGCGGGTGCCGCGCAGCGGGAAGAAGCTCTCCCCGGAGGAGATCAAGCGCGTGAAGGGGCTTGGCTGCCTGCAGGATAAGCGCTATGACGATATCTTTAATGTGCGTGTGATCACGAGAAACGGTAAGATCACAGCGGAGGAACAGAAAAAGATCGCGGAGGCTGCGGAGCGGTTTGGCACAGGCGAGGTGACGATGACCACACGTCTGACACTGGAGATCCAGGGCGTTTCGTATGACAAGATCGACGATGTGCGCGAGTTTCTGGCAGAGGCAGGGCTGGAGACGGGCGGCACAGGCTCCAAAGTACGCCCGGTCGTATCCTGCAAGGGAACAACATGTCAGTATGGATTGATCGACACTTTCGGACTTTCGCAGAGAATGCACGACTTGTATTTTAAGGGGTATAATGACGTGGCACTGCCGCACAAGTTCAAGATCGCAGTCGGCGGATGTCCGAACAACTGTGTGAAACCGGATCTGAACGATCTGGGGATCGTCGGACAGCGCGTGCCGGAGATCGACCTGTCAAAATGCCGCGGCTGTAAAGTGTGCCAGGTGGAGACGGGCTGCCCGATCCATGTGGCGCAGATGGCGGACGGAAAGATCCATATCGATGCGGGAGCCTGCAACCACTGCGGCAGATGTATCGGCAAATGTCCGTTTGGCGCAGTCAGTGAATCCGCAGCAGGATATCGGATCTACATCGGAGGACGCTGGGGAAAGAAGGTGGCGCAGGGACATATGCTGGATAAGATCTTCACTTCCGAGGAGGAGGTCATCGATATGGCGGAGCGCGCAATCCTGTTCTTCCGCGATGAGGGACTTTCTGGTGAGCGTTTCGCGGACACGATCGACAGGCTTGGTTTTGACTATGTCCAGGATAAGCTGCTCAACAGCAAGATCGACCGCGAACAGGTTTTAAAGAAGACCGTGGTAGGCGGGGCGACCTGTTAGGATCCGCAGAAAAAGTACATATCGAGTCGTGGCACGTCATGAGCCCGGTATGTTTAGAATAAAGATAGTACATATAAAAATGCAAAACAGGAGGGACAAAGAAATGGAGAAGAAACGCAATATTATAGTAGGACAGTCGGGCGGTCCGACATCCGTGATCAATTCCAGTCTTGCCGGTGTGTACAAGACTGCAAAAGAGAGAGGATTTCACAAAGTGTACGGTATGCTCCACGGGATTCAGGGATTTCTGGATGAACAGTATGTGGATCTGTCCACACAGATCCATTCTGACATGGATATCGAACTCCTAAAGCGGACACCGTCGGCTTTTTTGGGCTCCTGCCGCTACAAACTGCCGGAGATCCACGAGAATCTCGAAATATACGAGAAAATATTTCAGATATTGGATAAACTCGATATTGAGACATTTATCTACATTGGCGGGAACGACTCCATGGACACGATCAAGAAATTGTCTGACTATGCGATCATAAAAGGTCACTCGCAGAAGTTCCTGGGTGTGCCAAAGACGATCGACAACGATCTCGCACTCACGGACCACACGCCCGGATTCGGAAGTGCTGCAAAGTATATCGCAGCGTCCACAAAAGAAGTGATCCGCGATGCATTGGGACTTACGTATCACAAGGATATGATCACCGTCATCGAAGTGATGGGGCGCAATGCGGGATGGCTGACCGGGGCGACAGCGCTTGCCAGGACAGAGGAGTGTGAAGGCCCTGATCTGATCTATCTCCCGGAGATCTCTTTTGACATTGACAAATTCCTGAAAAAAGTACAGGAGCTGCTGAAAAAGAAAGAGTCCGTCGTTGTGGCAGTCTCCGAAGGGATCAAGCTAGCTGATGGCAGATATGTCTGCGAACTTTCCGGTGGAGCCGATTATGTCGATGCGTTCGGACATAAGCAGCTTCAGGGAACTGCCGCGTATCTGGCAGGGTTCTTAGGCGCGGAGATCGGCTGCAAGACGCGGAGCATCGAGTTCTCCACACTGCAGAGAAGTGCGTCCCACATGGCATCGCGCGTCGATGTCGACGAGGCATTTATGGTAGGAGGCGCTGCGGTCAAGGCTGCAGACGAGGGCGACACGGGCAAGATGGTTGTCATCGACCGCGTGTCAGATGATCCGTACATGAGTGCTGCCGGCATCTATGACGTGCACCGCATCGCAAACAATGAGAAACTGGTCCCGAGAAACTGGGTGAACAAGGAGGGGAACTACGTGACAGAAGAGTTTGTCAACTACATTGAACCGCTGATCCGTGGCGACTACCAGCCGTTTATGGTCAACGGTCTGCCCCAGCACCTGGTTTTGCGGATGAAGTAGGGAGGAAAGGATATGCAGTTCGAAAAATTGCAAAAGGACATGATAGCGGCGATGAAGGCAAGGGATAAGGTGCGCAAGGACGCTCTTTCCGCGCTTGTATCGGCTGCGAAAAAGGCGGCGATCGATGAGGGCTGCCGCGACAATATCAGCGAGGAGATCGTGGATCGCGTGATCTTGAAGGAGATCAAGTCCGTAAAGGAACAGCTTGACACCTGTCCAGACTCCAGGCAGGATCTGAGACAGGAGTATCAGGCAAGGTATGATATCTTTCAGGAGTACGCGCCGCAGATGATGTCGGCGGCGGAGGTGGAGGCATTCATCACAGAGAGATTTGCCGACATCGTTTCAGGGAAAAATAAAGGATTGATCATGAAAAACGTGATGCCTGAACTGAAGGGTAAAGCGGACGGCAGTGTGATCAGCCAGGTTGTTGCCAGACTCTGTGAATAGAGCGCAATACAGTGATTTGAGGACGTATGAAATGGAACCGTTTCATTTCATACGTCCTTAATAATCTGCACATGTAATACACAAATGGCAGATGCGGACTACAACAAGAACAGGAGTTATATTGACGCATGAAACCGCTAGTAGTATAATATTTGTAACTATTCAGTACCTTCGTGGACATTATTGTTTTAATGGATCGGTGCAAGTCAGACAGCAAGAAGTTTTATGGATAGGGAAGATTCACAGGTACGGGGGGAGATTCTTAATGAAAAAAAGGAAAGGTGATAGTCAATAACTGTGTTGGCATTACTTTAAAGTATTACTAACTTATAGTC